>JAGHDA010000334.1 GCA_021160185.1 Verrucomicrobiota bacterium | reverse complement strand
TGGTCCGGCGCGCCGGAGGGAAGCGCCTTTCCCCAACCAGAAACTGGGTTCAGCCTCCGTCGGGCGCGGCGGGGGTTTTTTGGCTGGCGCGGCCTTGCCTCCTGCTTGCCAAGGCGCGCTTCATCCCTTATTTCTGTAAATTTGTGCGGAGCCACCGCAACAGCAAACCGATATGCTTGCCAAACGCGTTATTCCTTGCCTGGACGTTCATGATCGTCAGGTAACCCGGGGAGTCCGGTTCGGCCGCGCCGAAGCGGGCGAATTGCGCAATGTGGGCGACCCGGTGGAACTGGCGCTGCGGTACAACGAGCAAGGCGCGGACGAAATGGTCTTTTTCGACATCACCGCCAGCGCCCACGGCCGCCGCACGATGATCGACGTCATCGAAGAAGTTGCCCGCCAATGCTTCATGCCTCTCACTGTCGGCGGCGGCGTTCGTTCGGCGCAAGAGATGCGCGCCTTGCTGGAAGCCGGGGCGGACAAAGTAAGCGTGAACACCGCGGCGCTGGCGAACCCGGAGCTGATTCGTGAAGGAGCCTCCCGGTTTGGAAGCCAGTGCATTGTGGTCTCCATCGACGCCAAGCGAACCGCCCCGGGACGCTGGGAGGTCTTCTCGCACGGCGGGCGCAAGTCGACGGGGCTTGATGCGATAGAGTGGACGCAGCGGGTCATAGAGCTGGGCGCGGGCGAAATCGTCCTCAACAGCATCGACGCCGACGGCACCAAAAGCGGCTACGACATCGAAATCACCCGCCGTATCAGCGAGATTGCCTCCATTCCGGTGGTAGCCAGCGGCGGGGCCGGAACCCTGGAGCATATGGCGGAAGTCCTACTGGAAGGCAAAGCCGACGCCGTGTTGGCGGCAAGCGTCTTCCATTTCGGCGAATATACCGTGAACGAAGTAAAAGACTTCCTCGCCGGAAAAGGAATTCCTGTCCGGCGGGATCCTCCTGTCATGGGATCGCCAAGCTCTTTCCGCCGCCCGGATTAAGGTTCTCCCGCGACCTTCGACGTTGTAGAAACAGGCGGCATATGAGCGTGTTGGACCAACTTAAATTCAACGAGCAGGGTCTGATCCCGGCGATTGTCCAAGAAGCAAGCACCGGCCGCGTGCTGATGATGGCCTGGATGAACCGCGCTTCCCTGGAGAAAACGCTGGAGTTGGGCAAAACGGTTTTCTGGAGCCGGTCGCGGCAAAAATACTGGATCAAGGGAGAACAAAGCGGGCACTTTCAGTTTGTGAAAGATATTGCCGTGGACTGCGACGGCGACGCGTTGCTTATCCAGGTGGAACAAAAAGGCGCGGCGTGCCACGAAGGCTACAAATCCTGCTTCTTCCGGTCGATCCGGGAAGGCGGCGAGCGCTTGGAAGCGACCGAGCCGCGCCTGGTGGACCCGGAGAGCGTGTACGGCAAAAAGGAATGAGCGACTTAGTCCCCTATGGAAGCCGCGAGTATTGTGCGCTGCTCCTGCTGCTGGCCATCGCGCGAGGGGCGGACTTCCTCAGCACCTGGACGGCGACGCCGCGCTTGGTGCTCGAGGCTAATCCCATCGGCCGCGGCCTGGGATGGAAAGGCAGCCTCATCCTCAATGTCGCTCTTGTCCTCGTGGTGGCGGCTTGGCCGATTCCGGCTGTCACAATCACCACCGCCAGCGTCCTGGTGGCGGCCCGCAACTTCCAGTTCGCGTGGTTGAGCCGCAGCATGGGCGAAAAAGCCTATCAGGCCTGGCTCGGCAAACAATTGGCCGCCTCGCCTAAAGGACTTTACTTCCTTTGCTTGGGCGCGCATGCGGGGCTGTTCGCCGCCTTGGGAGTCGCCCTGATCGCCTGGAGTCTGCCCGAGCGCGCGCTCTTCGGGATGGGCTTGGGCTTCATTGCCTACGCGATCATTGTTCCGTTGTTCACCTTCGTCGGCATCCGGCGCGTGTTGCGCATGAGGTCTCGATCGGACATCATTTCTCCACTCCCCTGACCGATTCCATGCAACGCCCTACGAAAGAAGAATTCCTGGAACTGGCGCGAGATGCCAACCTGATCCCTGTCTCGCGCCGGCTTCTTGCGGATTTTGAAACGCCTCTTTCGGCCTACGTCAAAATCCGGGGCCGGGGCGAATCGTTTCTCTTCGAGTCGGTCGAAGGCGGCGAGCACATCGGCAGATATTCCTTCGTAGGAAGCAATCCGTGCGCCGTCATTCGACAGTTCGGCTCCCATGTGGAAACGCGGCAGGCCGGCGGGAAGGTCGAGCGGTTTCGCGTAAAACCGGAAGGACCTCGGGGGCCGGGCGAGATCCGCGACGCGCTGGAAGCGGCGGAAAAAACGCTCGGGCAATACCGCACAGTGGGGTTGCCGCATCTGCCCCGGTTCACCGGCGGAGCGATCGGCTATCTCGGGTATGAGTTCGTCCACGACGTCAACCCAAAAACGAGCAAGCCGTCCGTCGATCCCTACGGCGCGCCGACGGTGTATCTTGTGATAGCGAACGAGCTTCTGATCTTCGACCGGGTGGACCAAAGCCTCACCGTGTTGGCCAACGCCTATTTGCCGCAATTTTCCACTCCCGAAGAGGCCTATGCGGATGCCGTCAAGCGCATCGATCGGATGGTCGCCCTGCTCGCTCAACCGCTTCAGCCTTCTCCGACGCGCATTCCAGAACGCGCGGCCATACCGGAGGCGCGCTCCAACGTGTCCAAGGAGCGCTTCCTGGAAAGGGTGCGCCGCGCAAAAAAATACATCGCCGCGGGCGACATCATTCAGGTGGTAGGATCCCAACGTTTTTCCACGCCCTACCGCGGCTCGGCCGTGAGCCTCTACCGGGCCGCTCGCACCGTCAATCCCTCCCCTTACATGTTCCTCCTTGAGTTTGAGGGGCTCTCCCTTGTGGGAGCGTCTCCGGAAATCCACGTGCGCTGCGAAGACGGCGTGGCAGCGATTCGCCCTATCGCCGGCACCAGGCCCCGAGGATCGAATCCTGAGCAGGACAAGCGCCTCGAAGAAGAGTTGAAAGCCGATCCCAAGGAACGCGCCGAGCACGTGATGCTGGTGGACCTGGCGCGGAACGACCTCGGCCGGGTGTGCGAGATCGGGACGGTCAAGGTCCGGGACTTGATGATCGTGGAACGTTACAGCCACGTAATGCATCTGGTCTCTCATGTGGAAGGCAAGCTCTCCCCCCAGCGCACTTCGTTTGATTTGATGCGGGCGACGTTTCCCGCCGGAACGCTCACCGGGGCGCCGAAAATTCGCGCCATGCAAATCATCGCCGAGCTGGAAGGCGAACAGCGGGGGCCTTACGGCGGCTGCGTGGGCTACTTCTCCTTCAATGGAAACCTGGACAGTTGCATCACCATCCGCACGGCGGTTCTCAAGGACGGCATAGCCTACGTGCAGGCCGGAGGCGGTTGGGTGGCCGACTCCATTCCCGAAAGCGAATACGTTGAAACAGTAAACAAGGCCAAGGCGATGCTCAAAGCGACGGCGATGGCGGAACAACTGGAGCCCGCCGAGTCCGGAGCGCCGGAGTCGCCCGACTCATAGGCAGACGGAGCGGCCCTCTTTGTTTTCAGGAAAAAACACCCCCTCGCGAGCCAGCAAGAGCCGTTTCCATGCAAGCCCGGGCCGGTAGCCGCCGAGTCCTCCGTCCGCGGCGACCACCCGATGGCATGGGATCCAAAGCGGGAGCGGGTTCGCCCGGCAAGCGGCGCCCACCGCCCGGGCGGACCGAGGAGAGCCCAATTCCGCCGCCACCTGCCCGTAAGTCTTGGTCCGCCCTCTAGGAATCGTCCGGAGCGCCTCCCATACACGGCTCTCAAACCCCTCCCGGCGCGGCGCGTCCAACGGCAACGTGGAAACGACCGACTCGCCGGCAAGAAAAGCGCGAAGCTCTCGAGCAGCCGCCGTCGCCCAGGCTTCCGGAGGCCGCCAATCAGCCTTCGCCTTCGGCGCGGGCTCGCCGGGAAAACAAACAGCGGCAAGTCCCTTAGGGGTAAAACAAAGCGCGAACAGCCCTTCGCTGGTTTCCACCTGAATCCAGGCGACAACCTTCATCGGGCCAGGAAGACGCTTACCCCCCATATGATTAGAAGGCAGAAGACGCACAGAGCGATCACACGATTGCGGGCGACTTGCTTCTCGTAGCGCAGCAAAGGCGGTTCCTGAATAATGCGCAGAGAACGAATTGGCGGGTAAGCTGTTTGCTCCCGGCTCGGGCGTCTGTGCCGGCGGCGCGCCCACCCTACCAGTTTCCGCCGCCCAAACCACGTGCTCAAATCCAGCTTCACGCCCTCAGGCGTTCTGATAACAACCTCCGGCTTTTCCTCCAGCAATTTCTTGCGCTTTTTCCAAGTCGACACCCAATTCCTTCCATCAGCCTCAGCAGTCTCGGGAAGCTCCCAGTCAACGGAATCATAGCGCGCAGCCCGTGAAAGAGACGGCTCGGCGCGGGACGCATCCTCGATCCCCGGATTCGATCCGCGGTTTCCAGGCTCCTCCTCACGCTCCTCCTGCTCCGCGTCCAACCCGCTCAGCTCTCGAATCTCCCGGCGCAATTGCTCGATTTCATCATTCATAGCGCTTCGTCGCGTTAAGCAGTTTTTTCGGCAACCTCCTCTATGAAAAAAATCAGCGCTGCCCTCTCACCGACTCAAAAAAACCGCCGCGGCAATCGCCAACCCAATGGCGCCCAGAGCCCACAGGGGAAAGGTCAGGCCGAGGCCGATTCGCGCCAAAGTCCAAAAGGAAACGCCCTCCACACGCTCCATGATGCCAGGACGAGCCGAATCAGCTCGCTCTGCGGACTTTCCTTCGAGCTGGGGGTATTCGCGCGCCGCCGCGTTCCATTCCATCCGAGCAAACTCGATGGTGGTTAACGCATGACTCAGCTCTCTCTGATAAGTCTCCTTTGTCCACCGGGATTCATCAATGGCGCGCACTTTCTCTAAGGCTTCACGGAGTCCGGCAACGGTTCTCGCCAGTCGATCGGCCTCCCGACGCGCCTCGGCCTCCGCCGCGCTCAGCTCCGCCGCCGCGCGGGCAAGTTTTTCGGCCACCTCGC
>JAGHDA010000382.1 GCA_021160185.1 Verrucomicrobiota bacterium | reverse complement strand
GACGCGCAGTCACGCCTGCTTCAACGCCACGTTCATCAGCCGCGACGCGCGCGGGTATCAGGTGCGGCGGTTGGTGGACGTGCGCAACCGAGGCAACGGAAGCCGCAATCGACAGCCCCAGAACCTGCGGGTGAACTTCCGGAGCGACCGGCCGTGGCGCGGGGTTGTGGCGATCAACCTCAATTCCCAAAACCCGCATTCGCAACTTCTGGGCAGCGCCCTTTATCGCCGCGCCGGCCTGCCCTGCCAGCAGGCCTGGCCAGCGCAAGTCCGGATCAACAACGAGTTCCTCGCTCAGCCCGGGCGTCCTTCCTACGGGTTCACCGTCTGTAACGAGGTGCTGGACAGCAAGTTTGCTGAGCGCCAGTTTCCCAAGGACAGCAGCGGCAACCTTTACCGCGCCATCCGCCTTTCCGGCGACGGCCCTGATCTCCATTACGAAGGTTCCGAGCCGGATCCTTACCGGGCGAACTATTTCAAACGAACCAACAAAGGGCTGGATGATTGGAGCGACCTGATCGAGCTGACCCGGGTCATGGACGAGGAGCCCGATGAGACCTATGTGGAATCGATCCGCCGCGTCATGGACGTGGACGAGTGGATGCTCTATTTCGCGTTGGAGACTATCGTCGACAACCGGGAAACCAACCTGGCCAATGCGAACGGAGGCGACGGCCGAGCCGACGATTATTTCCTCTACCGCGGCATGGTCGACCCTCGCTTCCGCGTGCTGCCTTACGACCTGGACACCATCCTCAATCAGGGGGACCGCCACGGACACGTCGACCACGGCCTGTTTCGCATGGCGGCCAACCCTGTCCTTGATCGGTTTATCAAGCATCCGGCTTTTGTCCCGATCTACTACGCCGCGTTGCGCCGGCTTCTGAACACGGTGTTCACTCCGCAGACCTTCCGGCCGTTGGTGGAACAATTTCTCGGCGGCCTGGTGGATCGATCCGTGCGAGAGGACATCATCCAGTTTGCCGAGGCCCGCGCGGCTTTCATCCGGTCCCAGATCCCTGAACGCCTCGCCGTCGAACATGATCTGACGCTGCGGGACGGGGTCGCAGTGACGGATTGACGCAGCGTGACGCTCCGGGGCGCGGCCGATCCGGCCCGGACGGCGGAGGTGCGCGTTCAGGGCGAGCCGGCCGCATGGAGCGCCTGGGAGGGGCGTTGGGAAGCGTCGGCCGTTCCGGTGAGCCCCGGCTTCAACCGGATCCGGATTGCGGCCTACGACGCGGACGGCGAGGAGATCGATCACGCGACGCTGGACGTCTGGGTGGATCTGGGGACGTTTGCCTCGCACTCCGGAACGCTTGGCGGCAACGAGGTTTGGGGGCCGGACGCCGGCGCGCATCGCGTTTCGGGGACCCTGCGCGTCCCGGCCGGGACGACGCTGACCCTCGCTCCGGGGACGGCGGTCGAGCTGGCTTCCGGCGCGGGCATTCAGGTCGAACCGGGCGGCGCCCTTCGCGCCCAAGGGACCGACCAGGCGCCGATCCTCTTCACGCGGGTTCCGGGATCGGAATCGTGGGACAGCTTGATGATCCACGGCGAGGCGGTCATCCGGAACGCCTTTCTGGTCGGCAACGGCGCCACGGCGATCCACTGCCAAGGCGGCTCGGTGACGCTGGACGGCCTCGATTTCGGAACCCGGACGCATCAGTATGTCGCGCTGGATGACAGCTCGTTTGTGGTGAGCCGCTGCCGCTTCCCGACGGCCGAGGGCGAGTTCGAGCTGGTCCACGGCACGGGAGGGATCAAGCCGGGCGGGGTGGGCGTGTTCTACAATTGCTTTTTCGGGAAAGCCTTCGGCTACAACGACGTAGTCGATTTCACCGGCGGCCGGCGGCCCCAACCGATTGTCCAGTTCATCCGCAATGTCTTTGTCGGCTCAGGAGACGACGAGCTCGATCTGGACGGCACGGACGCCTGGGTCGAGGGGAACATTTTCCTCCATTGTCACAAGAACGGCTCGCCCGACTCCTCCAGCGCGGTGAGCGGCGGGGAGCACGGCGGCGAGCCTTCCTATGTCACCATGCTGGGCAATCTGATCTATGACTGCGATCACGCCGCCATGGCCAAGGAGGGGAATTTTTACACGCTGCTTTACAACACGATCGTTCGTATTACCAGGGAAGGCGGGACCGACTCCGAGGCTGCGGTGGTGAACCTGGCCGACGAAGGAACGGCTTTGGGAAGGGGCTTTTATCTGGAAGGAAACCTCATCGCCGACGCGGAAGGATTGACGCGCAACGACCCGACGCCGAGCCGCGTCCGCTTCGTGAACAATCTTCTGCCTGTTCCGTGGAATGGCCCCGGGACGAACAACCTCGTCGGCGAGCTGACGTTTGTTTCCATGCCCTCGCTTCAAGAGACGGACTTCGCCGATTTCGACTCCGCGCAGGTTCTCTGGAAGCGGCTGGCGCCGGCGGCGCGGCGCGCGCCTTGGGGGTTCGGCGCCAGGGGAACCGGCTTCGGCCCCACGGTTCTGGAACGCCCCGCGAGCGTCGAGGCTTCGGACAAGGCGCGTTTCCGGATCGGCCCGCTTGTCATCGAGGGCGTTCCTTGGGCGAGCGGCTTTCCCGAATGGCGCTGGCGGTTGGACGGCGGGGACTGGAGCGAGCCGATTTCGGCGGAGACCCCGCTTGAGCTGACCGATTTGAGCGCCGGGCCGCACACGCTGGAGATCAGCGCCCGCAACGACGCAGGGTTGTTGCAGGACGATCCGGCGTTCGGCGGGCTGGCGGCGCCGACGGCGGTTTCCTGGACGGTCGATCCCGCCGCAGGCGGGGCGCGGCTGAGCGAACTGCTGGCCGACAACTGTTCGTTCGAACACGAAGGCGCGTTTCCGGATTTCGTCGAGCTGAGCAACGTCGGCTCCGAGCCGGTCGATCTGGGGGGCATGGGCCTGACGCGGGATCCCGCCGAACCGTACGCCTTTGTGTTTCCGGAGGGGACCGTCTTGCCGCCGGGCGGCTTCCTGGTTGTGTGGGCGGACGAAACCACGAACGTTTCAGGGCTCCATCTGGGGTTCGGGTTGAACCGCCAAGGAGGCCGGCTCTTCCTCTTTGATCGGGCCGAGGCGGGCGGGGGGTTGGCGGACAGCGTCGAGTTCGGGAACCAGCTTCCGGATCGTTCCGCGGCTCGGGACGCGGCGGGGAATTGGACTCTGGCGACGCCGACGCCGGGAGCGCCGAATTTGCCCCTGCCGGTCGGCGACCCGCGCGGGGTCCGCGTCAACGAATGGCTGGCGGCGAGTCGGCCGCCTTTCGAGGGGGATTTTGTGGAGTTGTACAATCCGAGCGAGTTGCCCGTGGATGTGGGCGGGTTCTTCCTTACCGACAAGCCCATCGGCTGGTCGGACCGTTTTCGGCTTCCGGCGTTGACCTTTATCGAGCCCCGCGGGCGGCTCGCGGCGCTCGCCGACGGGACGGAGGGCCCCTTGCGCGCTCCCTTCAGGCTCGCTTCGGAAAGCGGCATGCTGGGCCTCTTCGATCCGGACCTCCAACCGGCGGATTGGATCGTCTACGGGCCGCAGCAGGACAACGCGGCCGAGGGCCGCTCGCCCGACGGCGGCCCGGCGATTCGCCCGCTGGGACCGCCGTCGCCCGGCAGCCCCAACCCCGGCGGCTTGGGGGAAGTCCAGATCACTGTGGAAACCCTCCCGCTGATTTCCATGACCAACGTTTGGAAGTATTACCAACAAGGGGATCCCGGCGAGGGATGGAAGCTGCCGGAGTTTGACGACGCCGCCTGGCCGGAAGGACGCGCGTTGCTTTACCACGAAAGCAGCGCCCTGCCCGGACCGAAAAACACGCCCTTGGAGTTGGGGCGCATAGCTTACTATTTCCGGACGCAGTTCGTCGCGCCGGAGGATATCGAGGGCTACGCCCTTCGCCTGCGAACAATTGTGGACGACGGCCTCGTGGCCTACTTGAACGGGCAAGAATTGTTTCGCCAGAACATGCCCTCGGGAGCTGTGAATTATGACACCTTGGCCGACCATACGGTGGGCAACGCCGCTTTGACCGGGCCGTTTGACCTGCCGGCCGACTCGCTCCGGCCGGGCACAAACACGCTGGCCGTCGAGGCGCATCAGGGCAGTTCCCGCAGCAGCGATATCGTGTTCGGTCTCTCGGCCGAGCTGGTTCGCTTCCACACCAACAGTTTCTCCGTCCAACTGCCGGTCGTGTTGAACGAAATTCTCGCGGTTTCGGAAGGGCCCGGCGGGGACTGGATTGAACTAGCCAACGCAGGCGATCAGCCGATTTCGCTGGCGGGCTGCGCGCTTACGGACGATCCGAGCCGGCCGCGGCGGTGGCTGTTTCCCACGAACGCGACGCTTGCTCCGGGCGGCTTCCTGACAGTGGCGTGCGACGGGAACGCGCCGGCGAGCGGGACAAACACCGGCTTTGGCCTCAAGGCCGAGGGCGGATCCGTTTACCTCTTTGATGCGCTCGAGCGCGGCGGCGGCCTGGTGGACGCGGCGATCTACGGGCTCCAGCCCCAAGGCTTCAGCCTGGGCCGCGTTCCCGACATCCAAGGCGGCTGGCGCCTTTGCTCTCCCTCTCCGGGCGCGGCCAATCTCCTCGCAGTTCTGGGCGATCCGACTCAGTTGCGCATAAACGAATGGCTCGCCGATCCCGACTCCGGGCCGGATTGGTTCGAGCTCTATAACCCGCTGCCTCAGCCGGCGGAGCTGAGCGGCCTTTACGTCTCCGACGATCTGAACAACCGCTTTCACCATGCCTTCCCGCCGCTTTCGTTTATCGGCGCGGGCGATTCGGCTTTCCTGGTCCTGATCGCCGACAACGACCCGGCTCAGGGAGCCGATCATGTGGACTTCAAGCTTTCAAAGGAGGGCGACGCGATCGGCCTGTTCACGCCCGAAGGATATCGAATCGACGCCGTGCTCTTCGG
>JAGHDA010000026.1 GCA_021160185.1 Verrucomicrobiota bacterium | reverse complement strand
CGGCTCGGATCCGCCCGTCCCCGTCAAGGTCTGTGCGACGAAGGAAGACCGGGTCGAGGGAAAGCGTGGCGATGGGGGCGGCGGACGCGCCCCACAAAGCCGGGTCCAGTCGCAGAAGCCCCCGCAGATCGGCCGGGACGCGAACCGCCGGGTGAAAGGCTCTGCCCTCCCATTCGAAACGGAGCTTGGCGTTTTTGGAGCCGAGGCGTTGCATAGGGCCGCGGCTTTCTTTCAACCGCGAGGGCCGCCTGGGCCGCTTACGGCCGCAAGGAGCTTTTTTCGGACCGGACTTTTTCCTCCGGCTCGGGCTCGCCCAGATCCACCGGTTGTTCGAAAGCGCGCAGGCTTTGCTCCAGGAGGCGCATTTCCTGAAGGGCGAGCAGGAAGGAGAGGGTCGATTCCGCGCCCTGGTTGTTGTTGAGGCGATCGATCATCAGGCCGTCGTAGCAGCCGCCGCTCTTCGGGTTGTAGAGCGGCAGGTTCAGATCGTTGCGTCCCAGAAACCAGTCGAAGGCAAGGCGCGCCTGCTGAAGCCAGAACTCCTCGCGCGTGGCATAAAACGCCTCCAGGCAGGCGGAGACCGAGCAGCATGCTTCGATGGGCTGCTGGTCGCACTGGGCCTTGGCCTTGCCGCGGGGGTAAAAGCCATGGCAGCCGATGGGGCGGAAGTGGCCCGCATCGGCGGTTTGCTCCTTCATGAGCCACCGGAGGCTCTGGAGCCCGATTTCCAGGGCTTTTTCGTTGTTCAGCCATCGCCCGGCTTGGATCAGCGCTTGAGGGAGCCGGGCGTTGGCGTAGGTGAGAGCCGGCTCGAACCACACCCAGTCGGGGCCGGCCGTGTTTTCGAAGGCTTGGAGGAGTTTTTCGCAGAGCTCCTCGGCCGCCTGCGTGGCGAGGCGATCGCCCCGGAGCCGCCGCAGGTATTCGTGAATGCCCAGGAGCGTGTAGGCCCAGCCGCGGGGGGCTTTGAGTTTCGCCGCGGAAGGCAGCGCGCTGTCGAAGAGCTGCGCCGCCCAAGGCCGGAGCGCGGCGCGTTTTGAGCGCCCCACGCAAGCGCCCAAGGCCCAAACGGCCCGGCCGAAACAGTCTTCGGAGCCGCCTTCGTCCCGCCATCGGCGGTCAAAGCCCATGAAATTCCGGAACCACCCCTGTTTTTCCAGGAAAGCGTAGTGGAGAAAGGCCGCGTAAGTGTGAGCCAAGGATTCCACTTCCGGCGAATCATCTCCTGTCAATTCGAGGAGAACCGTCAGGAGGAACGCCCGGGAATTGTCGTCGGCGCAGTAGCCCTCGTGGAAGTTGGGCACTGTGTAGGAAGCGTGTTGGAAGAGACCGATGGTGTCTGTGAGCCGTTTCAGATGGCTGAGACGGAGGCCGGGCAGGCGCGGATGCTCCGATTCAAGAGCCTGGAGGGCCCGCCTGCGGGTTTCGAGAGGACGCGGTTGGCGGGCCTTGTCGAGGGAGGCCATGTAGAGGTGGGCGACTTGGCCCCAGATCATTTCCCGACCCAGCAGGTACGCCTGTTTGCGCATGGCATGGCGCCGGACTTCGTCTTTCAAGAGATCAAGCAGCGTTTCTGCGATAGCGTCGCTGTCCCGGAACGGGACCAGCACGCCGCGGCCGTCCGCCAACAGCTCTTCAGCGTGCCAGTAGGGGGTGGAGATGACGGCTTTGCCGCACCCGAAGGCGTAGGAAAGGGTTCCAGAAGTGATTTGTTCCTTGTTGAGATAGGGAGTGATGTAGATGTCCGCCGCGCCGAGGAATTCCTTCAGCTCCTCCAGTTCTACGAAGCGGTTGTAGAAGACGACATGCTTCTTGACGTTGAGGTGGGCGGCAAGCCGCTCCAGTTCCAGGCGGTAGGCTTCGCCCTGTTCGCGGAGGAGATTGGGGTGGGTCGCGCCCAGCACGATGTAGACCAGATCGGGGATCTCCCTCACCACTTTCGGCAACGCTTGGATCACATACTCGATGCCTTTGTTAGGCGAGAGGAGGCCGAAGGTGAGGACCACTTTCTTTCCTTCCACTCCGAACTGATCTTTGTAGAAGTTGGGATCCACGAACGGCATGTCCGGGATCCCATGGGGGATCAGGTCGAGTTTTTCCTCGGGTGCCCCGTAGATCTCGCGCATCATCTCGAAGCCGCGCTGGGTCATCACCACCAAGCGGTCGGAGAGCCGGCAGAGCTCCTGCATCACCCTCTGCTGGTCCGGATTGGGCTTTTGGAGGATGGTGTGGAGCGTGGTCACCACGGGGGCTTGGACTTTCCGCAGGAGGGTAAGGAGATGGCTGCCGGCGTGCCCGCCGTAGACCCCGAACTCATGCTGGACGCACAGGGCTTCCACGTTGCTGAAATTGAGGAAATCGGCCGCTTGCTGGTAGGAATTGAGGTCTTGCTCTTGAAGTTCGAACCGCACCTCCGGCGGATAGGCATAGCCCTCGGGCGTGTCGGTTACGGGGACGACCAGGCAGTCCAGCCCTGGGTACGCGTCCATCATGGAACGGCACAGGTCGTGAGTGAATGTGGCGATCCCGCAACGGCGCGGGAGGTAATTGCCCACTACGGCGATCCGCTGAAGTCGGGCCAGTTTTGTCATAAGCCTCAAGGCGCGTGCCGGAGCAGTTCCTCAAGCAACTCGTTCAAATTCACCGTGGCGAAACCGGTGTAGCGATCGCTCATCGCGTAGGGAAGAATAAGCCTTCCCTTGTGAACCAGCGCGCCGCAACTGTAAACCACGTTCGGCACATACCCCGAGCGTTCCGTCTCTGTCGGGCTGAGCAGCGGCTCCTTCAGGCGCCCGATGACTTTATCCGGACATTCCAGGTCGAGCAAGACAGCGCTGATCACGTACCGCCGCATCGGCCCCACGCCGTGAGTCAACACCAGCCACCCCGCCTCGGTTTCGATGGGAGAGCCGCAATTGCCCAGTTGCACAAACTCCCACGGATAGGTGGGGCGGATGAGCAGTTGTTTGGAATACCAGAAATGCAGGAGGTCCGAATACATCAAGAAGAGATTTTCGTTGTCCTGACGGCCCAGCATGGCGTAGCGGCCGTGGATTTTTCTGGGGAAAAGCGCCATCCCTTTGTTCTGCACCGCCGGGCCGTTGAGGGTGCTGATGCGGAAGTGACAGAAATTGCGGGTGGTAAGCATCTGCGGGAGGAAAACCCGTCCGTCAAAAGCGGTGTAGGTGGCGTGGTAGGTCACAGTGTCGTCTTCTTCCCGGAAGGCCACGAACCGGGCGTCTTCGATTCCGTGACTTTCGGCCGGGCTGTTGGGAAAGATGACGCGGGCGCTCAGCTCCCGGTCGGGGTCGAAATTGACTTCATAGTTCCCGGCGGCCACGGCAAGCGCGGCTTCGGCTTGTTCCCTCTGCTCCGGAGGCATGTAGCGGTCCCGGCGGACGGTCTCCTCCACGCAGGCTTGCAACTCCGCGTAGGTGAACCAGTCGCCCAGATAGCTCACCATTTGTGAGACAAACGGCGAGAGCAGCCCCAGCTCGGCCAGCTTCCGTTCAAAAAGCCGCTTCTCGTAACTGGGATTGGGATGCACCTCGCCGGCTGTCAGAAATCCTTCCGCCGGATCGACCCGCACCCGCCCTTCCGCATCCACCGCGCCGGTCCGGAAAACCAGCGAGGAAACGTGGCCTTCTCCCGTGGCTCGGAGGCTGAGAATGAACCGAAGCGAGCCTTCCGGAAGGCCGTTTTGATCCGGGTGCGGCACGATGGAGGGGTTAAAGAGGGCGGCGGCTTCCAACGCGTACTCCTGGGTGAAGTAGGCCCCGAGGAGAATCTTTCGCGAGTCGCTGAGGGGCCGATCCGCGATCAACAGATCCTGAATCGCCTCAAAACGCCGGAGGAGGAACGCGCGGAGCCCCGGCGTGCGGTCCAAGAACTCGCGCGACATGCGGGCGCATTCCCGGTCCACTTCCCGGTCCGAGAGCTCCATTACCCGGGCGATAATTTTCACCACCCGTTCTTCCCGCTCCGGCATGAACGGCCGGAAGAAAACTCGCGAGCTGTCCGGCCGGAGAACCAAATCCCTTTGTCTTTTGACCTTGGCCATATTCCCTGGCGCGGCCCAAGATACAGAAAGAAGCCGGCGCGGCAAAATCTCAAGCGGGAAGGAGCGGGAGGATTATCCAAGGTTTTCGCGGGGAAACCGTTCACAACGGTCCGCCAACCCCAAGGAATCTTCTAGGTGGCACAGTTCGTGCTAAAGAATGAGGCGTATGACAAGGATACTGGATTTCTGCGACGGAAATCGGGTATCGGCCCCCCGCACCCGCCTCAGCGCGGGCGCAGCAAATCCTCTGTGTCCTTCTTCGAAGAGCCGCAGATAGGCCCTGCGGCTCTTCGAAGAAGGACACAGAGGATTTGCTG
>JAGHDA010000368.1 GCA_021160185.1 Verrucomicrobiota bacterium | reverse complement strand
TTCCGGGGGAAGGTCTTTTGGGGTTCCGTTGCCGCCGCGGCGGGCGGGGCTGACGAGAAATTCGACGCCCATCCGCGCCAGAGCGGCGCGGCAAGCGGCGGCGAGCGTTTCCCACTGCGCCGGATCGCCGACCAGCCGGACCCGCGCGACTCGATTGCGGATTTCCAAGGGAAGCCTGGCGAGCGTGAGACGGATCTCACGTGTGAGGAATTGGGGCGTGAGGGCTTCCGGACCGCCTTTGCCGGGCAGGGGGGCGCTTCGGGCTTCGAGAAGTCCGGTTCGCTCCCAAAGGGTGAGATCCACGCGGTCCGGGCGGGGCTCGATTTGGATTTCAGCGCCCGGTTTTTCTCCGTCCGCGGGCTCCGCGCGTTCCAAGTCTACGGTTACGGAAATTGGCCGACATCCGGCTGCGGCGAGCATGCGCTCGAGGGCTCTGAGGCGTCGTTGCTGGAAGGCCACGATGGTCGCCCGCGAGCCTGCGCCGTTGGTCGAGATTTTTGTCCAGGCCAGCGCCATATCCGCGCGCGGGAAGGGGAAGAGGCGCTCGGCCTGGAGCTCCACAAACCCGTTGAGCTCTTCCTCGGGCGCGCGCGGCAACTCCACGCTGCCGCTCAGCGTCCACACCCGGGAAAGCGTCACAGCGCAGGTTCGGGTTTTGACCCCTTCCTTCTGGAGTTTTTCTCGGAGGCGGCGGCCGGCCGCTTCCGGATCGGAGGACCAGTCTTCGGGCAAATCAACCGCAAACGCTTTGACCGGCTCGGGGCCGTTGCCGGCGCGGCGCACCCAGGCCAGGGCGGCGCGCCGCTCTTCCAGGGCGATTCCCAGGATCGCGCTGCGGCGGCGTTTGATTGGCCAGTCCAAAAGTTTCATGGCGCGGCGGCAAAGGCGGTTGAGCCCGCTGTTTGGTCCAAGACTGCCTGCCCCAACGCCCAGCCCAGGGCGCTGAGGTCTTTCCGATAGACAATTTCGGGCGTTTCCCCGCTCAGATCCACAACAGTCAAGACGCGCGCATAGCCGCGCCCGTTACGCCCGACTGCGGCGGCGTCGACGCTTATTTGGTAGCTTCTGGCGGTGATCCATGGGCCGATGGCGACGGCGTCCTGGGCGTCCAACGCTTCCGCCACCCAGGCCACGCTGTTGAGCTGATCTTCGGAAAGGCTCGAGCGGTGGGCCACGAGCTGGGAAGCCTTGGCTTCGTCCATGCCCGGCAGGCAGGCCAGGACGGTTTCCGAGGCGGTGGCCACGTTGACGAGGCCTTCCAATTGGGAAGCGTTGGTTACGGTGATAGCATCCTCGATTTGGGCGAAGTCTTCCGGATCCAGGCCGCTCCGGATGAAGAATTCGAGCGCGCTGCGGAACTGGGTGTTGTTGCCGATTTGTTGAACGGCCTGGTTGGCTTTGGATTCGCCAAGCTTTTCGGTGAGCAGTTGAACGAGTTGTGACCGGTTTCCGTTGACGTTGATGCGGGGCGAGCCGTCGCTTTGGGTGTTGGGCTCCCGGGACCAGACGGTCAGATATTCGATGATCCCCGGATCAAGGACGCCGTCCCTGTCGTCCGGGGGCCAGGAGGCGTCCCCGTCGTTCTCATTGGGGTCCAGGACGCCGTTTCGATTGGCGTCTTCTCCGTACAGGATTTCCCAAGTGCACCCTTGGACCAGGGCCAGCTCTTCGACCGACTCGAAGGGGCCGTTTTTACAGGTGTAGGCATTGTCGCCCAGTTCATAGGCTTGGGACTCCGCGCCATCGGGGCTGGGTTCGTCGTCTTCGTCGCGCCAATCGACGATTGCCGCGGCCAGTTCCGGCGTCATGCCGGGGAGCTTCTCCAACATCTCCGCCGTGGCGGTGTTCAGGTTGAGTTTCGAGGCTTCGTCCACCAGGCCGAAGTAGGGCGTCGTCTCGTTCAAGGTCTCCTCCGGGTCGCGGCCGATGAGCCAGAGTCTCGCTTCGCCCACGGGAAGATCCTCGGCCTCGTATTGATCCGTGGAAGGAAACACGCCCGGCTCGTCCGCGTTGGCCAGGAGATTGGTCACGTAACGGACGGCTCCGTCGGCGGCCTGGAGGGCCTGCTCGCGAGCCAAGGCGTTGTCGCAGGCCCGGTAGCTGAGCATGACCGACTGGCCGAAAAGGAGGGTAAGCGTGACCAAGGTAAGCGAGACCCACAGCACGATGATGAGCACCGAGGCGCGGTCGCTTCGCGCGCGAGCAAGTTGGCTCGGGTTTCGGCTCATGGCTTGCCTCCTCCGGGGCCGCCTGAGGGGGGCTGCTGGCCCCCCGGAGGCGCTTGGCCCTCTTGGCCGCCTTCGGGCGGGTTCGGCTGATCCGCGCCGGAGGCGTCGGTTTCCGCGGTTTGTTTGACGAAAGGTTTCCCGCCCCATGGCTCGACGATTTCCAGCGGTCTGCGCGCCCAGTCCTCGTTGAGATTTTGTGTGAAGTCGATTCGCACCCGGGTCAGGAGCGGAGGCTCCGGGGTTTCTTCCTCGCTTGTGGAGGCCCAATCTTCCACCCACTGTTCGCCGTCGTAAAAGCTCACGTCGAACTGATCGACGTTCCAGATCAGCGGGCGGGGCTCGGGCTCTTCTTCCACGGGAGCCAGGAGGTTGCGTTGAACGCCGCGGACCAGAACGTAGCCGGAAAGGGCGTTGGTGTCGGGAGGCTGGAACCCGTAGCGGGCTGCTTCATCCGGGGAGAGGAGGTAGTAGCTTATGCGTTGAAGTTCGCCCCACGGCTGGTCTTCGACCACTGTTCCAGAGGCGGCGATCAACTCCAGTCGGTCCGACACGCCGTAGCCTGCGCGTTGGGTTTCCAGGGTTGGCGAGACGCCGAGGATGCCGCCGGTCACGATGGCGCTCCGGAGGTCAGTTTCCAAAATTTGCTGCGCCATATGACGCCGCTGGACCTCTTTGAGGCGCGCGGCCGCTTCCCGGCGCAGGCGCAGGCCGGAGACGAATACCGTGTTCAACGCGGCGAGCAGAACCGCAAAAGCCATGGCCGCGAGGAGAATCTCAATCAGGGTGAACCCCGCGGCGGCGGTTTGAGCTGAGGCGGTTCGGCCGAGTTTCATGGCGCGGTCGAGGATGTTTCCTCCTCTGAAGTTACCACCGTTCCTTCCGGAGCGACGAGGGTGGCAAGTTGAACGAAATGCTCCCGGCCCTGGACGGGGTAATAGACCACAACGGTTAGTTCTTCCATCCCGGCAGCCACGTCGCCGGCCCATGCGGTCTGGTTCATTTCCCATCGGAACCCGGGCCATTCTTCGCCGAAGTCGCCGGAGTTGACTCCGCTTTCCCAATCTCCGGTAACGACCGTTTCGTTGAGGAGATTGGCGGCCAGACGCGCGGCGATGGCTCTGCGCTCAACCACTTCGGCGGAGCGGTTGGCGATCATGAGCCCTTCGATCACCGCGGGAATGAGGATGGCCATAAAGACCATGGCCGCTAGGACTTCGGCGAAGGTGAACCCGTTACGGCCGAAGCGATTGCGCCGCGCCGACTGCACGAAACGCGTCATAGTCTTCCTCCTTCACCGGTTCGTAAGCCATGCTCGAGAGGGAGTAGACGACGTAGATCCGTCGTCCGCGCCGGTCTTCAAGTCCGATGTCGGTCAGGCTTTCTTCCGCCGGGGTCCCGTCCGGATAGAATTTGATCGTCCAATCGGTTCCGGAGCGATTGCGTTGATTCAGGACAAAGCGCACCCCGTTTTGGAGTTCGTAGAAAAAAAACCGGTCTTCTGCTGTTTCAAATCCGGTGTGGGGCTCGATCCAGTATTGGCCGGCGTCGGGATCCAATATGACTCGCATCGGGATGCCGGTGGAGACGGCCTGATTCTGGGTGAATTGGAGCACGGCCACCAAGCGATCCGCCTCGGCCTCCAGATCGCGGGCGGAGGCGAACCTGGAGAGCGAGGGCGCGGCGATGGCAAGCACGATGAGCAGCAGGGCCATCACCAGGATCAGTTCGATCAAGGTGAAGCCGCCGTTGGGGCGTTCCGCCTCAGCGCGTTTGGCGTGGTTGTTGTTGCTCCCAATTGGTGACATCGTCTCCGCCTCCGACCCGACCGTCAGGCCCCATCGACATGAGATCGTAGCTGTCTGGGTTGTAGCGGCCGGGGTATTGGTAGATGTACTCCTGGCCCCAAGGATCGAGGGGGAGCCCCTTTTTGAGATAAGGACCGCGCCAATCAGGAGCGTTGGCCGGTTGTTGGATCAGGTCTTCCAGGCTTTGAGGGTAGAAGCCGTTGTCCACTTCAAACGCGTCGATCGCCATTTCCAGGTTGGCGATCTGGGTGCGGGCGGCGGTCACTTTGGCTTGGCGGCTTCTGCCGGCGAAGCGGGGGAAGATCAACGCCGCGAGTGTGGCCAGGATGGCCAGCACCAGGAGCATCTCCACCAAGGTGAATGCGCCGCGTCGGCGGGCTTTGGGCTTTCGAGTCAGGATTCGTGCGGTTTCGTTCATTTGAGCCTCCTTACCTAATATAGTCCTGCATCGTGAAGATCGGGAGCACCATTCCCACGAAGATGGTCCCGATGAACCCTGCGATAAAGAAGAGCAACGCCGGCTCGGCGAGGGCCACGGCCATTTTGAGCTGGCGATCCAACGCGCTTTCGGCCGTTCCCGCCAGGCGGACCAGCTCCTTGTCCAACCGCCCGCTTTCCTCGGCAACGCGAATCATCTCCAGCGTCGAGCCGCTGAAAAGCTCCCGGCAGCGGGCCAGGCTTTCCGCCAACGGCTCGCCTTTGCGCACCCGCTCCATCGACTCATAGACGGCGTCGGCAAGCGTTTGGTAACCGAGAGAGCGGCGGGCCACGCCCAAAGCGTGAATCAGCGGCACCCCCGCCCCGAGCAGCGTGCCCAGCATGCGGGCAAACCGCGCCATCGCCAGCTTGGCGAGGAGGGGGCCGACCACCGGCAACCCCAAAAGGAAGCTCTCCCATCGTCGACGCCCGGTTTCAGATTGGAACCACTGCCGCGCTCCGGCGACGGCGGCCGCAATGCCTCCCAGGATGTAGAGCCCGTAGTCGCGAAGCGCATGGCTTGCCCCCACGATCGCCAGCGTGATTGCCGGGAGCCGGGCCTGAAATCCGGAGAACATCGCCTGGAACCTGGGGATAAAAAACACTAGCAAGAAAATCAACACGCCCGTGGCCAGCGTAAGAAGCACGGCGGGGTACACCAAAGCGGCCGCCACCCGGGAGCGCAGCTCTCGTTCGCGGGCTTGGAAGTCAGCGATCTGCGCCAGCACCAATTCCAGAAAACCGCCCGCTTCGCCCGCCTCCACCATCGCCACGTATACCTGGGGAAAGACGTCCGGGGAGCGCGCCATCGCCTCGGCCAGCGAGACCCCGTCGATGACCAGATCGTGGATTTCCTTCCATTTCTTCGCCGCCGCCGGATCAGCGGTTTCCTGGGAAAGGATGGAGAGGGCTCGACTCAGCGGCACCCCCGCTTCCAGGAGGCTGGAGAGCGATCGGGTAAAGTCCTCCAGCTGGGCGAAGGAAACCCGATTCCGTCTCCACGGGAGGGCGAAGCCGCTTCTCTCAGGTTTGGTCTGGCCCGTTTCCTCGGCGATCTTCACCGGCCGGAGCCCTCGCTGCTCGAGTAGAGCCATGGCCTCCAGTCGGCCGGGAGCCTCCAGGATCCCTTCGGTTAACTCGCCCTCGCCTTGAACGGCTTTGTACGCAAATCGCGGCATTGTTTCGAACGCGCTCGCCGGCAACGGCCCGGCGGCTCAAGCCTCGCCGTTGAGGAATTCCCGCTTGGACACGCGCAGCACCTCGTCCGGCGTGGTGATGCCTCGGCTTACCAGCCGCCAGCCGTCTTCCACCAAGGTGCGCATCCCTTCTTCCTTGGCAACCCGTTTGACTTCCACGCTCGACGCCCCGTGGAGCACGAGTTCCCGGATGCGCGGGGAGACGACCATCATTTCGAAAATCGCATGGCGGCCGTGATAGCCGGTCTGGCGACATTCCCGGCATCCGACCGGGCGGTAGATCGTGGCGTCGGCCAGCGCCGGCTCCTGAGCCTGGAGGGCGCGAATCCGGGGCGATTCCTCCGGCAGTTTGCACTGGGGACAAAGCAGGCGCACCAGCCGTTGGGCCAACACAGCCTCAAGAGAAGAGGCGACCAGGTACGGCTCCACGTGCATGTCCACCAGGCGGGTCACGGCGCTGGGGGCGTCGTTGGTATGGAGGGTGGAGAACACCAGGTGGCCCGTGAGCGAGGATTGGACCGCGATCTCCGCGGTTTCCAGATCGCGGATCTCGCCGATGAGGATTACGTCCGGATCGTGGCGGAGAATGGAGCGCAGCCCGCGAGCAAACGTGAGGCCGGCCTTTTCGGAGACCTGGATTTGATTGACGCCTTTGAGCTGGTACTCGACCGGATCCTCGATTGTGATGATCTTGCGGGCCGAGTCGTTGATTTCGTTCAGGGCGCTGTAGAGAGTGGTCGTCTTGCCGCTTCCGGTCGGGCCGGTCACCAGAACAATTCCGTGCGGCAGTTGCAGCATCTGCCGGAACACCCGCTCCTCGCGCTCGCCCATCCCCAGATCTTCCAGCCCCTTCAGGCCCGCGTCCTGTCGCAGCAGCCGCATGACCACCGCTTCGCCGTGGATCATGGGGATGATGGAGATGCGGATGTCCACCTCGCTCTTTTTGACGCGGATCTTGATGCGTCCGTCCTGGG
Source organism: Verrucomicrobiota bacterium (assembly GCA_021160185.1). Classification (GTDB taxonomy): domain Bacteria; phylum Verrucomicrobiota; class Verrucomicrobiia; order Limisphaerales; family CAZBKV01; genus JAGHDA01. Next base: position 7,131 of record JAGHDA010000368.1, on the reverse strand, counting down.
GCAGCCGTTTTTCGGCGATGTTGAGGTGGCTGAGGATCTTGATGCGCGAGACGATGGCGGGCTGAAACCGCTTGATCTGGGGCGGCGTGGGCACTTCTTGCAGCACGCCGTCAATGCGGTAACGAATGCGAAGTTCGTCCTCGAAAGGCTCGATGTGGATGTCGGTGGCGCGGAGGTTGATGGCGTCGGCCAAAAGCTGGTTGACGAAGCGGATGATCGAGGCGTCCTCGGCGGCCTTGTCCAGATCGGTCTGTTCCTCGTTTTCTTCCTCGATGACGCGCAGGGCGAACTCCTCCTCCAAGCTGTCGAGGGTGTCCGCGCCTACGCCGAGGTGTTTCTTGATCTCCCGTTGGACCGCTTCGCGCGTGGCCAGAACCGGCCGCATGGGAGCGGGGCTGATCGCGCGAAGACTGTCCAGTCCCGGCGCGGCGAAAAGGCGCGCCACGGCCACCTCGATTTCGCCGTCCACGCGTCGCAGGGGCAGGAGCTCTTCATGCAACAGCACCCTGGCCGGGAATTGCTTGAGCAGCTCCTTGTCGGGCTGGACGTTGTCTAGAGAGACGAACTGAAGGCCGTATTGGGCCGCCAGCCACCGGAGGACCTCTTCTTCGGAGCGGACCTTTGCGGTTCCTGCCTCCGTCTCCTTTTCCAGGAGCTCCCGATCCAAGGGCGAGAGCTGCCGGGCCTCGACCAAGCGGTCCAGCAGCTCTCGCGTTTGAGGATCGACCATCGGTGGTGAAGCTTGACTCACTGCGATCAGATCGGTTCAGTTTCGCCGCCGAGCCTTAATCGAGGATGCCCATCATGACCAACTGCGCTTCTTGGCGCAGCGTAAGGACCTGGCGAAGCTTGTCACGGGCGGCCTTCAGTTCCTGGTCCTGCTTCTGGCGCAGCTTGCGGTAAGCGTCGAGTTTCGCCTTCAACGTGTCGGCCGGCGTGTTGGGATTTTCCAGGGCGTCCCGAAGCTCGCGGATTTCCGCCGGAACTTGCGCGCCGCCGCGGCTGCCGGGGCGGCGTCCGAACATCATGGCTATGCCGCCGAACCTCGCGGCGCGTTGTTTTTCCATTACGTTTTGGAGCAGCGGCTGGATGACCTGCCACTCCTGTTCGCTGGCGTTGAGCTGTTGCCGCAGCCTGTCCATCATCCGCTGGCGCATTTGCGCCGGGTCGAACCGCCGCTGGGGGCGGTTGGCTCCCTGGCCGCGCGGCGCTCGCTGGGCCAGCGCCTCGGGAACCAGGCTCAGCATGCCGAGTGCCAGCGCGGCGATTGTGAGCGTCTTGCCGAACTTCTTCATATGCAGTTATGCTGTTTGCCGGTTTGTGCTTGCGTCCTGCTTCGCAGGGGGAACGCGTTCCCTTACTCAAGGGCTCGTTCCACTATACCGCCAGACGCGCGGCGAGCCGCGGCGGTTACCCGCGAGGGAGAGAAAAGCGGCGTCCGCCTGTTCCCCCGCGAAGCGGCCGCGGCGTTTCGATCAGCGCAAAGAGCCAATGGCCGTATGGTATGAATGCCAACGTTGCGGGGCCTGTTGCCGGTGGGAAGGCGAAGTCCGCTTGACCGACGCGGACATTGCCCGCCTGGCCGGTTTCTTGGGGCTTTCGGAGAAGGAGTTTATCGAGCGCTACACCCGAATCGACGTTCGCCGCGCCGGCCTGGCCCTGAAGGATAAGGAGGACGGCTCTTGCGTGTTTCTTCGCGGTCGGGAGTGTGCCGTTCAGCCGGCGAAGCCGGAGCAATGCCTTGGTTTCCCTAATCGTTGGCGGTTTCCGGGATTCGAAAAATGGTGCCGCGCGAGGCCGGTGGAGGTGGACGAAGCGGAGCGCCGCCGCCTTTGCCGTGAGGAAGCGGGCGAATTGCTCTCAGGATAGGCGGCGCGGAGGCGGCCGTTTCCCGCAGCCGCCGAGGTCGCGGGCGAGTTGGAGCCGAGGGGAAATCACGCGCCTTCCTGCCTGCTGCGAGGCTTCCTGCTCCTTGCGTTGGCGGCTTCGGGAGGCTCCGTTATTCCTACTGAGGCGATTTGTTATTCGTTTTCCGGCCTCCTCGGACGCATTTTGGGCTTGCGGGACGGCGACGGATCGGCAAAATTTGCCGCGGATTGGGGCCTCGGTAGCTCAATTGGTAGAGCAGCTGACTCTTAATCAGCGGGTTCTAGGTTCGAGTCCTAGCCGGGGCACCATCTTTCTTTATCTTGCCTTTTCCATCCACCGCCGATCCGCCGGGCGGGCCTTCCATCATTGGGAGCTCCCGAAAAGGCGCTTCAGGAACGAGAGGTTCTTTTGATAGGCGGGGATCAAGCCTAGGCCTTTGCGGCGCGCGCCTTCGATCTGGACCCAACCGGAGTAGCGCACGGCGGCCAGGGCGCTGCGAACCGCCCGGAAATCCACCTTGCCTTCGCCGAGGAGCGCGCCGTTTTCCTTCATGTGGCATTCGCACAAAAGCCCGCGCTTGCCGAGGAACCGGATCTCCTTGCCGACGTCGTAGCCCATCTTTGTGGCGTTAGCGACGTCGTAGTAGACCTTCACCGCCGGGGAGCCGACCCGGTCGATCAATTCGACATGCTCCTCGGCGCTGAGCCAGCTTTCGATTCCGAAGACCACTCCGGCCTTTTCCGCGCTCGGCGCAACCTGCCGAAGCCGCCGGACGGTTTCAGCCCGGCCGTCCGGATCCCCGCGCAGATCGTTCTTTCCGAAGAAGGCGAGGAGGATCGTCCGGCAGCCGAGGCGCGCCGCTGCGTCCGCCGAGTCGCGCACCCATTCGACCGTGCGCGGGTCGCTTTTGAACGGGACGCGGTTGAGCTCGCCGATCGCCAGGGAAGCGATGGCGACGCCCGAGCTTTTCGCCTTGCGAAGATAGGCCTCCTGGATTTCCCGACGCCGCAGCTTCATGTCGTCGGCCGCCGAGCCGAGACTGACTTGAACCCCGTCCAGGCCGATGGCCTTGGCGACGTCGAACGCCTCCAGCCGCCCCATTTTGCCGAGCGACCAATCGCACGCTCCTATCCGGAGCGCGCGGCCCTCGAAGGAGACAGCGCCAAGGAGCGGGCGTCGGCAAGCTTCCCACCAAAGCGCTCCGGCGAGGGCAAGAAACCGACGCCGAGTGATCCGCAACGTCCTTTCTGTTTGTCCGGATAACATGGAAGACATTTTACTGCGGCGGCGCGCGGGGAGCCATCTCTTTTGGCGCGACGGCGCGGTTCCGGCTCCAACCAAGGCTCGCCGCCCGCTTGGAAACAACGCTACCATTCAAAGCGAGAGAGAAAAACCTGGCAGCAAAAGAAGCTATGAAAAGCATGCGCGTCGGGAAGAGCCCCTTGGAGACGAGCGTTCTGGCGTACGGCTGTTGGCGGATCGCCGGCGCGGCGACGCCGGGCGCCCTCACAGCCGACCAATGGAACGCCGGCAAGGCGGCGGTCCTGGCAGCCTACGAAGCGGGATACACCTTGTTTGATCATGCGGACATCTACGCCCAAGGAGCGGCCGAGATCATCTTCGGCCGGGCGCTCCGGGAAGCTCCGGAAATGCGGGACCGAGTCCTCATTGCCACCAAATGCGGGATTCGGTTTTCCGGCGATCCGACCCCCGAGGCCCCGTATCGGTACGATTTCTCGGCGGAGCACATCCTCCGTTCCTGCGAAGGATCCCTGAAACGGTTGGGCGTGGGGACGATCGACCTTTACATCCTCCACCGGCCGGATTTTCTTTGTCGGCCGGAAGAGGTGGCGGCGGCGTTCGAGAAACTCCGCGGCGAGGGCAAGGCGCGGGCCTTCGGCGTCAGCAATTTCACCCCTTCGCAAGTAAGCCTTCTCCAGCAAGCCTGTCCGTTTCCCCTGGCGGTGAATCAGATCGAATGCAGCCTGTTGCATTTGGATCCGCTCCTGGATGGAACGCTGGACCAATGTCTTCAGGAAAGGATCACGCCCCAGGCCTGGAGCCCGCTCGGCGGCGGCCGGCTGTTAGCAGGGAAGGGGGCTTCCTCAGACGTTGAGCGCGTCCGCGGCGTGTTGGAGGAGCTCGCCCGCCAACGCGGCGTTTCTCCGGCGGCCTTGGCTTTGGCGTGGCTGCTCCGGCATCCGGCGGGGATCATGCCGATCGTAGGCAGCACAAAGCCCGAGCGCATTCGCGAATGCGCCAAGGCCGCGGAAATCGAGCTGTCCAGGGAGGAGTGGTACCGCTTGCTGGAAGCGGCTTACGGCAAGCGGCTGCCCTAGCCGGTTGTTTCTTCCGGCTCTTCCCCCCGTTGCGCTATGGCCTCCGATCCGCAACCGACCCCGCGCGAGTTGGGCTACTGCATGCCGCCCGAGTGGGTGCCGCATCGGGCCACGTGGCTGACGTGGCCGCGGCCGGGCAGCTCCAGCTTCGGCGGCCGGGAAGAACGGGTGGAGCCGGCGCTTGCCCGGCTTGTCCGCATTCTGGCCCAGGACGAAGAGGTCCGCCTCTGTGTCTGGGACGCAAAGGCTGAACGGAGCGTCCGCCGACGATTTGAGGAAGCGGGCGGAGTCCCGGACAACGTGCATTTCCACCATTTCCCTGCCTACGAGCCATGGTGTCGGGATCACGGACCGATCTTCGTCGCGCGGGAGGCGACGCTGCGGCTTGCGGCGGTGGACTGGGAATACAACGCCTGGGGAGGCAAATATCCTCCTTACGACCTGGACAACGAAATCCCCCGGCGCATAGCCGAGTTTCGCGGCTGCCCGCGCTTCGAACCCCGCATGGTCCTGGAAGGAGGAGCAATCGACGTGAACGGCGCGGGCTCGCTCCTTGCCACCGAATCGTGCCTGCTCAACCCCAACCGCAACCCGGGGATGGACCGCGCCGCCATCGAGAAGAAACTGCGGGATTTCCTGGGCGTGGACCAGATCCTCTGGCTTGGCCGCGGGATCGAGGGGGACGACACGGACGGCCATGTGGACGACCTGGCCCGATTCGTCTCGGCGGACACCATTGTAGCCGCGGTGGAGACAAACCGATCCGATCCGAACTTCGAGCCGCTCCGCGAGAACCTGGAGCGGCTGAAGCGCATGCGTTCGTTTTCGGGGAAACGGTTTCAAATTGTGGAGCTGCCGATGCCTGCGCCGGTATGGGAACAAGGAGTGCGACTGCCGGCCGCCTATCTCAACTTTTACATTGCCAACGAAAAGGTGATTGTTCCGGTGTTTGGGGATCGGCGGGATGAAGAGGCGGTCGCCGCGCTGGAGGCGCTCTTCAAACCGCGGCGAGTCGAAGCGTTGGATTGTCGGGAAATCATTTGGGGGTTGGGCGCGGCGCATTGCCTGACCCAGCAGGAACCGTTATGAACACGGAAACCGTGCGCGCCTTTGTGGCCGTCAAGCTGCCCTCGAGCTGGGTGGAGCCGCTGGCTCGCCTCCAGCAAAAAATCGAGCGCGAATTGCCGAGCGCCTGCGTCCGTTGGTCCCGCCCGGAAAACCTTCATGTGACTCTCCGCTTCCTGGGCAACACGGCGAGGGAAACGCTGCCCGCCCTGAAAGCGGCGTTGAATTCGGTGTGCGTCCGTTTTCGGCCCTTGACGCTTCGGTCCGGGGATCTGGGCGCTTTCCCGAATGCGGAGCGGCCGCGTGTGGTCTGGGTGGGGCTGGAAGGGGAAGTGGAAACGCTCCAGCGCCTGGCGCGGGAAATCTCGGCGGCGGCCGGAGCGTTCGGCGACCACGAGGAGAGGCGGCCGTTTGCGCCCCATTTGACCCTGGGGCGGCTTCCGCCGCGGCGCGGCGCGAAGGCTCGCCTGCTCGGGCGCGCCCTCCGCCGAGTCAAAGCGCCGCGGTTGGAACCGTTCGAGGCGCGAGCGGTTTGCCTGATCCAGAGCGTTCTTACCCCTCAGGGTCCGAACTACTCCGACCTGAGCGCGCACGCGCTGAGCGCAGCGGAGTGAGCCCAGCGCCATGGAAAGGGCCGATCCGGAGAATGATTGGGAGGGGCTTCCCGAGATCGACTGGCCCGAAGGCGACCGGCCGGCGCGGCGATTGTACATCCACATTCCCTTTTGCCTCCGCAAATGCCCCTACTGCGCCTTTTACTCCCTGCCGGGGACCGCGGCCGATCAGGAGCGCTTCGCGGCGGCGTTGCGCCGGGAGCTGCGCCGGATCGCCCCGCGTCTGGCCCGACCGCTCGATTCGGTGTTCGTTGGCGGAGGCACGCCTACGCTTTTGCCGACCAGCCTCCTGGCCGGGTTGCTGGAAGAGCTTCAGCGACTGGAGCTGACGCCGGCGAAGGAATTTTCCATCGAATGCAACCCCGCCACGATTGACCGGGAAAAGGCGCAAACCCTCAAAGCGTTGGGCGTGAACCGCGTCTCAATCGGCGCGCAGTCTTTCGACGAGGCGGTCCTCCGCGCCCTGGGCCGGCCGCATGGGGTTCGGGAAATCCTCGCAACATGCGAGGCCTTCCGGGCGGCGGGGTTTGAGGAGATCAACCTGGACCTCATCTTCGGCGCGCCGGGCCAGGATCTCTCGATCTGGAAGCGGACTTTGGAGCGGACCTTCGAGCTGAACCCAACGCATCTTTCCTGCTACGAGCTGACCTTTGAAAAGGGCGCGCCGTTCTTCGAGGCGCGCCGCTCCGGCCGGATCGCGCCTGACGAAGACCTGGCGGCGGCGATGTACGATCTGCTTCTGGAACGGGCCGAGCAAGCCGGCCTGCGCCGGTACGAAGTGTCCAATTTCGCGGCGGGGCCGGAGATCGAGCCCGACGTCCCGAAGCATGCATGCCGCCACAACATTGCTTACTGGCGCGGAGAAGCGTATTGGGGCGCAGGCCCGGCCGCCCACAGCTTCGTGAAAGGAGTCCGTTTCATGAACCGGGCGGATCGGGAGGCCTATTGCGCGGCCCTGGAAACAGACAGGCCGCCGCCGCGGGAAATTGACCTGATCTTGCCCGCTCGTCGCGCAGCCGAGCTGGCGGGGGTGGGGCTGCGCATGACGGCCGGATGGCCTTACGCCCTGTTTCGGCAACGAACCGGCCGGGATCTGCGCCGGGAGTGGGGGCCGCTTTTGGAGGATCTTGAACGCGAAGGGTTGGGAAAAGACACGGGGCGGGCTTTCCGGCCGACTCCGCTTGGGTTGCGCTTTGCAGACGCGGCGGCGGCGCGATTCCTGGAAATCACTCCGGAAGAAACCG
>JAGHDA010000374.1 GCA_021160185.1 Verrucomicrobiota bacterium | reverse complement strand
GGGGACGGATCCCTTCGAACCGGAGGACGCCGTTGGCTCGGACGACCGCGCCCTCGGCGTCTCGCATCCAAAGCGCCGCGGGGATCGGCGCGCCCGCGGGCCACCGCGAGGGGGCGAGCCATTGGGGTCGGGCTCCGTCCCACGCCTCCGGGGCCGAAGGAATCACCGGAGGCGGGGTCCACGGCGGCAGGCCCCACTCCGAATCGCCTCGTTCCGAGGCGCGGACGATGAACCGGATTGCGCCGGAGCGTCTCGTTCCCGCGGCGTCTTCGCTGAGGAGTCGAAGCTCATAGTAGTCGGGATCCTCGACGGTTGCCCATTCGCCCAGGGGAACGGGTTCGCCGTTCAAGTCCGCGGCCACGGTGTAACCGGGTTCGGCCAAGACGCGGAATTCAACCTGATCGGCCGCCACCTGTTTGTCACTTACCCCTTCGACCGCGACTCCCGCGGGTTGGGCGTGAAGAAGCAAAGCGCGCGTTCCCCAAGCGATCGCGAACAGAACCGCCGCTCGTCTCATGGGCCCATCCTACGCCCTCGTCGGCCGCGCGCAAGCGAGGCCCCCCAGCGGAGGCTGAGGGTCTAGGCAGGGAGCGGTTTTTGAGGGGCGACGCGGCGGCGGGAAGTCAGCCACGAGAGGGCCAGGACGGCGGCTTGCGAGAGGATGAAGATCACCAGGCCGGTGAAGGCGCGGTCCATGAAACCGTAGCTGTGCAGGCCCACGCCGAGCATGTTCACGCCGAACCAGGAGAAGCTGGTGATCGCATTGCCTGCCACAGCCAGGTTCATCAGGCCTCGGGCTCCTACGAGCTTTTGCCTGTAGGCGTGAATGATGAGCGCGTTCCAGAGGACAACCAGCAAGGCTCCGTTTTCCTTCGGATCCCAACCCCAGAAGCGGCCCCACGACTGGTCGGCCCAAATTCCCCCCAAGACGGTTCCGAGGAAGCTGAAGAATACGGCGAAGCAGATTGCGCCGTAAACCATCCCGGCGAAGGAGGTTTCGGTCTCCTCGGCGAGTTTATGAGGCAGCGCGGTGCGGAGGATGTAGAGGAGGGCGAGGAATCCGGCCACGTAGGTGGCCGAGTAGCCCAAAGTAATGGTGACCACATGAGTGGCGAGCCAGAAATTGGTGTCCAGCACCGCCCGAAGCGGCTCCATCGTGTCCCCGCCCAGGGCGAGTTGGTGGGCGATGAGCTGGGTGAGGAAGCCGACGACGGCGGCCATGGCCAGGGCCAGGCTCTGGCGGTAGCGCCGTTAGAGCAGCAGCCCCAGGCCCGCCGCGCCCCATCCCACGAACACGGCCGAGGAGTAGAGGTTGGTGACCGGAGGGCGATGCTCAATGGCCATCCGCATGAGAATGCCCCCGGTGTGGGCCAGGAACGCGACGAGGACCAGGGCCCCGGCTGCGCGATTGAAGGTTCGGAACCGGCCTAGCCAAGAGAGGCAGGCCGCCAGGAAGCCCAGCAGGTAGAGCGCGAGGGCCCGGTAAAACGGTTGCCATCGATTGTAGACAGCTTCGAGGCGGGCTTGGCGGACGGCGCGGGGACGCTCCGCCCGCAGGAGGCGGGCGTAGTCGCCGAGAGCGCTGTTGAAACGGGCCGCATCGCCTTGCCGGTAGGCGAGGGCCATGGCGGCGAACGCGCGGACAGCAGGATGGGGCTCCTCCGCGCCGATCGAATTGAGGAGCGCTTGCCCCACCGTGGTCCACTGCTCGGCGCCGCGGGACGCGTCCGCCGGAGGCACGGGCAGGAGGCACGCCGTGCGGTCGAGGGTCTGGTAGCGCCGCATGAACGTGAGGAGGCGGTCGAGGATTTTGCGGTTTTCGGGCTTGGCTTCGTCTTGGCCGTGCGCGATAGCCACGGCTTGTTTGCCAAGGCGGAGGAACTCCTCGATTTCGGCGAGGAAGTTGGTGGCGGTTTCGGGTTGGATCGAGCTTTTGAGGCGTTGGTAGAGGACGAGGGCGTAATGGAGGCGAAGGACCGCCCGCTGGAAAGAGTCGCGCAAAGCCGGTTCGAGCTGCGAAGCTTTTTGGGCCTGGGCATCGATTTTGTCCAACGCCGGTTCGATGCGGCGGAAGGAGACGTCGAATCCGGCGCTTTGGTTGGTGAGCCCCAGCAGGTCGCGCAGTTCGGGATGGTCGATGCGGAAGGCGGGGCGGCGGTCGGCCAGGTCGGGTCGGAACAGCGTTTCGGCTAGCCAGGCGGGGGCGTCCATCCGCCGCCGCCTGGGGCCTTCCGGGGTTTGTTCGGTCCAGGAGAGGCTTCGTTTGTGGCGGAGGATCAGGAGGCTGTTGCGGGCCGCTGAATCAAGGGGCTGGAGGCGGCCGTTGCAGACCGTCGGCAAGCGCGCGAACTCCGCCAGGTGGAACCCCTTGCCGGGGGCGGGAGCCCGGAGGCCCGCGGCGACCCACAGGCCGCAAAGGGCGAAGAGGCCCCACGGCAACAAGCGACTCAAGCGACTTGATTGCGGCGTTGTTTCCATAAGCGGGTGGCGAACTGGCCGGCCAGGCCCACGCTCACAAGGGCGCAGGAAAGATAGGGCGTGATCCAGGCCGGGTTGCGAACTGCCTGGAGGATCGAGACCCGCTCGTCCCATTCGTCATAACCGGCTTGGTAAAAGGTCCATCCCCGGTAGCGGAGGGGGTGGTTCATATAGATGAGCAGGGTTCGATCCTGGTTGCGTTCCGAATCCACGAGGCGGACGCGGCTGGCGAAGTATTTGGGGATGCTTGTGCCGGGATAGTTTTCGTGGATGAAATCGATCAGTTTGATCCTGAAGGGAAAGTAGAAGCGTTCGGGGCGAAGGCTGATTCGGTAAAGGCGATCTTGGCTCCGGATCTCTTGGGAGGCCTCCAGCCATCCGGAGACCAGCCAGGTTCCCAGCGAGCGGTCTTGCCGGTCGAGCAATTCCACGTAAGCCGAGGGCACGTTCTTGCGGTCTGGATCCGAGACGGGCGGGGCGGGCTGCACGGCAACGCGCGCGCCGACCCCGCGACTGGCCGGCGAAGGGGACGGTTCTGAGGCGTTGGCGGGAACCGAGTTGGGGAGCCATCGACGCACACGGATCACGAACGGCAGGCGGGGATCCCGGATCTCCTTCGAGCGGGCCAGAAGCGTTTGGGGGATCGCCCACACCTGATCGCGATCCGGATCGGTTGTGTCAATCAGCGCCAGTTCATAGCGCTGATCGTGCTCGGAGTAGCTCCTTTCTTCTCCTTCCCGGAAGCGAATGAAGCTCTCTACGCTCCACGTGTCCACGGCCAGTTGGCCAAGGAGGATCACCGCCAGGCCGATGTGGGCAAGCCACAACCAAGGCCGCCTGCGCACGGAGCCGAAAAGCCAACCAGCTCCGATAAGATTGAGCAGCATCGCCGCCCCCACAGCGTATCCCCCGGGAAAAACCGGGATGCGGAGCCCCGCGCCGGGCACGGTCCAGTAGACGAGCAGGCTGCGAAAATAACGTTCCTGAGCGCCTTGAATGCCGATCTTGACCTGGGCCAGCGTGCCCGCGAACACCAGGACGCACGCCATCGCCAGCAAGACGACGGTAAGCCGAGGCGAACCCAACCGGCGCATCCAGCGCGCGAGGACGGAGGGCGGAAAGCCTCCGCCTTCGGCCGGGTCGCCGGGAAGCTCTCGCCGGCGATTCACTTCTTCGCCGGGTCGGGCCCGTGAGGGTTGCGGCAGGTTCCCTTTCATTGACGCAAGGCGCGGGCAATCTGCCGCGCAGGGGTCCTTCGGTCAAATCCGAAGCCCGCTCCGGCAAGCCTCCGTTTCGCCGCCGAGAGAGGTCGGACCTTTTGGGACGTTCTCGCTTCCATGGCGCGAGGTCTCTCCCTAGCGGGGCGGAGCAGGCGCAACGGGCGGCGCTTCTTCTTTGGGCGCCTCCTTTGAGGACGGCTCGGACGAGGCGGCGAAACGCGCGCTGTGGAGGAACTGAACAAAGTTGGTTTTCTCCCGTTCGAGAAGGGCGTCCGGTCCGATCATCTTGAAAAACCAGGCCGTCCGCCCCCGCCGGAGCGCGGCGGCGAGGATTCGCATCGATTCAGGGCGGCGGGAGGCCTCCGGCTGCCGGAGGTCGTACAGAGCCGCCGGCTCCCCGCCCACGGAAACTTCCCGACGCAAACGGTCGAGGGCTTCCCGCTCGATAGGCGGCAGGCCGATCTGCCTCCGCCACCGATTGACGTTGGCCAGATCCGTTCCGCCCGAGCCCGCCAAGGGGACCACAGTCACCAGCGCTTCGGCGCCGCGCTCTCCGGGCACGGAGTATGCCGCGGCGCGGACGCTGTTTTTGGGGAGCTCTTTCCAGCCTTTAGGCGCGAAGAGGCGGATTGGGCCGGGCGCGGT
>JAGHDA010000315.1 GCA_021160185.1 Verrucomicrobiota bacterium | reverse complement strand
GCGGGCTGGAAGCCCGCGCTCCTTCGGGTCCGCTCTCTCGCCTCGGCGGCTGCTTTTAGTCAAAGCGGCGCCTCTTCAGCCCCCGGAGGGAGCGAGCAAAATGGCATCGGGCTTGCCAACAAGAGAAAGCGAAAGCCCTTCGAAGGTCAAGATGTAGTGTGCCCCTATTTTTGGACAACTCACGCGGCTAATTTTCCGCGCTCCTTTCTTGCCTCTTGGGGCGTTTTATAATCAAGCGCCTGGCGGGGCCGCTCGATATCGTGCCAGGCAACCCAGTTCCGGACCACCTCTCTCGCCTCCTCCAGGGAGTTGAACCGATGCAACCACGCCCATTCCTCCTTGAAACTCCTCATGAACCGCTCCACCAAGCCCTTCTCCTCCGGCGTGTAGGGAGTGATGAACTCCTGCTTTAAACCATATTCCCGGCACAGCCTTCTATAGAGCTTTGAGGCGAAGACCAGGCCGAGGCGAAGACCAGGCCGTTGTCGCTCCGGAGCTTCAACCCCTCCGGCGCTCACCCCACCCAGCCAAACCGATTGAGCAACGCCACCTCCAGCGCCCGCTCCGCACTCTTAGCCCGCGCCGTGGGCGGCGCCTCCCAGCCCAAAACCTCTCGGGCGCAACAATCCATCACCGCCACCAACGAGCGCCAACCATCCCTCTCTCCGCAAAACGCCGGTCCCACATCCGTGGCCCAGCGCTCCTCAGGACGAGTAGCAACCGAGGCGCTCACCTCCGCCCAAGGACGATGACCCTCCCGCCGCTGCTTCAGGGTCCAGCCTTTGAGCCGCATCAGACGTGCTGCCTTCTTCCGGTTCACCTTCAAGCCCGTCCGATCACGCAACCAGGCCCACACCCGCCGAATGCCGAAGCTGGGGGAAACGCTCGATGATCCCCTCGATCTTCCCGCAAAGCTCGCGGTCAATCCCGGGCTTCTTCCCGCCCTTCCGGGGGCGGCAGTAAACCGTGGAGCGGGCAACCCCAAGAACACGGCACGCCAGCGAGAGCAACGCCTCCAGCCCCCCCAACGCCTCCGAGCAAACCGCCATCACCGGCTCCCGTCCCCGCTTTCCTTGCTCACGATGCCTTGCGCTTTTTTTAAAAGGCTTGCCTCCATCGAAAGCTCGCCGATCCTGGCCAAAAGCTCTCTCTTCTCCGCCTCGTGCGCGGCCTCAAGCTCGCGGGGATCGGCCCGAAGACGATCCTCAATGCCCCGAAGACACGCATCTATCCAGCCCTCAACCTCGGCCGCGGTGAACCCGTGCTTGCGAGCCGCCTCCGCCGCCTTCCGCTTCGCAGTCCAGCGCTTGATCTCTCCTCCCGCGTCCAAAGACCTCTCGCCTCCTCCATCATCTTCCCTCATCACCTGTTCAATCCTTAAGGTGGACACTATAGGCCGCCAAGCCGCGGCGCAGGCAGGCGTGGGGTTGCTTTGTAGCCGCCGGTTACAATCTGCTGCGGATGGCGCGCCTGAGTTTGGCGGCGGGGCGGCAAAGCGGCCGCGGTGTGCCCCCGGCGGCCCAAAGCGGCGGCGAGGAGGGCGCCCATAGACACATATTTGTCCTTGCTGGCATGTAAATGGACCAAAAATGGACCAAAATACGGGATCACAATAACTCCCGTGCGAAAAAGCGCCGCTTTTTCAACAGCCTGCTGCTAGATGAAATTGGCCGGCAAGGAAGCGCGTGAGGGAACGCGCAAGGCCCTAGCCGCGGCGTAAGGAGCGGGGCGTCGTTCTGAAGGCAAAAATCAAGAGTCGTTAAAACTACATTTAAAAAGAGGAAACAAACATGCCGGAGAAAACCATCGCAGGACAAATCGTGGAGCTGGACGAAGAGGGCTACCTCAAGAACCCCGTCCAATGGACAAAAGAAATCGCCGTGGAAATCGCCAAGGAAGAAGGCATCCCGGAGTTGACTCCCGCCCATTGGCGGGTAATCGAGTTTCTCCAAAAAGACTTCCGGGAGCGCGGCGAGGTTCCGGGGATGCGCCGGCTCCACAAGGTCGGCGGCATTCCCACCAAGGAGCTGTTCGACCTCTTCCCCGGCGGACCGATCAAAAAGGCGGCGCGCATCGGCGGTCTGCCCAAACCGGCTAGTTGCGTCTGAGGAGGAAACGCTATGAGCAGACACGATTCCCTGAAAAAAGTCTCTATCATCGTCAGCAAGGGAAGCTTCGAAGGCGTGTATCCGGGGCTGATCATGGCCCACGGGGCGCGGATGGAGGGCATGGAAGCCAATCTCTTTTTCACGTTTTTCGGCCTTCACGCCATTGTGAAAAAGAAAATGAACAAGCTCAAAGTGGCCACAGTGGGCAACCCGGCTCTCTGCGTGCCTACGCCGATGGGCATGCCGATGCCCACCCTTCTGGGCGCGTTGCCGGGCATGTCCACCCTCGCCACGGCGATGATGAAGAAGGAAATGGAAAGGTTGGACATTCCTCCTGTAGGCGAATTCATCGAGATGATCCACGACGCCGGGGCGGGGATTTACGCCTGCAAGGCGACGGTGGACATGTTCAAACTCAAGCGGGAAGACTTCTGTCCGCAAGTGGACAAGGTCCTTACGGTGGGCGAATTTTACCAGCTTTCCGCAGAGGCGCAAATCATCTTCACCTGAGGCGGGGCGCGGCGGCGCGGGAATAAAAAAAAACTCTTGTCCATAAGAAGCCCCCTTGATAAGAGTTGCTTATTTGGTTTCAGAGGAATTGCTCATAAAGGAAAATGGGGAAATGCGCAACCGCGTTTCTTCCCACCGCCGGGAGCGAAGGGAAAACAAAAGAGCGTTCGTACTAAACAGCATGAGGAGTTCAAACCGATGAAGACACGCACATTGACATTAGGGGCGATCTTTCCGGCCGCCGTGTTCTCGCTCACCGCTCGGGCCACCAATGGCGACAACATGATTGGCGTCGGCCCGATTTCTCGTTCCATGGGCGGCGTGGGGCTGGCCAAGCCGTAGGACGCCATCAGCGCGGTGTTCGCCAACCCGGCGGCGATGCGCTTCGGGCAGTATTGCCCTTCGACCGAGGTCAACTTTGCTGGAAGCCTTTTCATGCCGAAGGTCAGCGCAAAGCTGGAAAGCGGCGGCCAAACCTTCAGCGCCGATTCCGAAGAAAACGTCTACGCCATTCCGGCCATCGGCCTCTCGATCCCGATCCTCTCCAAGGGCGAGCAAAACCTGCGCTTCGGCCTCGCGGCTTACGGGGTAACCGGCCTGGGCGTGGATTACCGGGGCACGGCGTTCGACCAAATGATCAACCTGCCCACCCCTCCGGGAGGCCAAGCGCCTCTGATCGCCGGCGAGCACACGAGCCTGCAGATCATGAAGTTCGCCTCCCTCGCTGGCCTACCAGCCGAACAACAAATGGTCCTCCGGCGTGGCTCTGCACCCTGACTAGGCGGCGCTGGACCTGCGCAACGTAACCTCGCCCGCTTACGGCGTGGGCGCGCAGCCGGGAATTCTCTTCCAGCCCACCAAGGAGCTGAGCCTAGGCGTCACCTATATTTCCCCCCAATCCACCGATTTCAGCAATGCCATTAACTTCGGCGGGCAACAGTTCGACTTAGAGATGGAAGCCCCACAGCAGGCGGCCTTCGGGGCGGTGTACGAACTGTTCGACGGCAGGCTCCTGGTCGAAGCCAACGTCAAGTGGATCAACTGGTCCGGCGCCAAGGGGTACGAGGATTTCGATTGGAACGATCAGTGGGTCTTCAGCGTGGGCGCGCAATGTCAAGTGATCCCCGACCGGCTTTTCTTCCGCGCCGGCTACAACTTCGGCGAAAATCCGGTGGAGAAACACAACGGCTGGTCGCCCGCCGACACTGTGAACGTCCAGGGCGCGCCTTTCCCCGGCTATTACTACGAAACCTTCCGCGTGATCGGATTCCCGGCCATCGTGGAGCATCACCTGACCGCGGGCCTGGGCTATCGGTTCAGCGATCGGTTCAGCCTCGACGCCGGATTCGTGCACGCCTTCTCCAACTCGATCAAGGAGCGCGGTTTCGGCTTCAGCGGGCCGGTTACAATCGCCTCCGAACCGGAAGAATACGGCGCGGACTTCGGGCTGAGCTGGCGCTTCTGAACAGCGAACCTGGGGGCCGGCGGAAAGTCGGCCCCTTTTCCTTTTTATCACAGACATGGCGCTCCTCTTTCTCCATCGACAAGTCCGTTCGGCGGATCGAACCTTTCTCAATCTCTGGCTGGCGGCGGCCCTCGGGCTGGCCGGCTGCGCGAGCAATGAAGGAAGGACTCGCCCAACCCCGGCTGCGACGCCCGCCTTTGTCGTCTCCGGGCGGGGCCTGACCTTCCCTTGCCCGTCCGATCCGGTCCACAAGGCCTATCTGGGTTTGCCGAATGACTGCCGCTCCTTTGAGTTCGAACAGGTCAAGGCGGACATCCTGATAGTAGACGTGTTCGATATGTACTGCCGCGTTTGCCAATACAGCGCGCCCACCGTAAACGAGTTCTATCGCGCGCTCCGGCAATCCGACCTGCGCGACCGTGTAAAGCCGGTCGGGGTGGGCCTGGGCGACTCCGAGATGGAAGTGGACCTCTACCGCCAACGGTTCAAAGCGCCCTTCCCGCTTCTTCCCGATCCGGATCGGAAAGCGGGCAAAACATTCCAGGTTTCCAAGACCCCTACTGTGCTGGTTCTCCAACGCGGCGCCGACGGGCAGTTCCAGATCATCGAGCGCCATCTGGGGCAGTTCAGGAAGCGTCACATCACGGAGATGCTGGAATTGGTCCGAAGCCGGCTGGGCGAGGCTTCCAAGAAGCATTGAGACATGAAAAGCCCGCTGAAACGCTTTACGTGGACGACAGCCTTGAGCGTCGCGCTCTTCCGGGCGCGGGGCCAGGAAATCAGCCTGCTGGACCAGATCTACAACCCGGGCCCCCTCAAGCCGATTGACAGCCGGCTGAAAGTCCGCGTCGGCCAACCGGCGCCAGACTTCGACCTCCCCGGCATCCACCGGCGCCGGATTCGCCTCAGCGAATTCCGGGGACGGAAAATCGTGGTCATCTCATTCGTGCCGGCCGCGTGGACGCCGCTCTCCTCGGCTCAATGGCCCGGCTACGACCTTGCCAAGCCGCTATTCGACAAATACGACGCGACACTGATCGGCGTGAGCGTGGACAACGTGCCGACTCTTTACGCCTGGACGCGCGCCATGGGCGCACTCTGGTTCCCGGCGGCCTCCGATTTCCGGCCCCACGGCCGGGTCGCCCAAACTTACGGGGTCCTGCGTTCGGACGGGACCGCCGAGCGCGCCTTGTTTGTAATCGACAAGGCGGGGATTATTCGCTACATTGATGTCCACGACATCAACAAGCGCCCTCCGCCGCGTCAGCGAAGGCCGCCCGGCAGCTCGCTCTCAAACCGGTAGCGGCCGGAACCGACCTCGTACACGGCCCGGCCGGGCTCTTGGCGCAAGAATCG
>JAGHDA010000053.1 GCA_021160185.1 Verrucomicrobiota bacterium | reverse complement strand
GTCCAGCACCTCGTTACAGACAGTGAACCCGTAGGAAGGACGCCCGGGCTGAGCGAGGAACTCGTTGTTGATCCGGACTTGCGCTGGCCAGGCCTGCTGGCAGGGCAGACCGGCGCGGCGATAAAGGGCGCTGC
This sequence comes from Verrucomicrobiota bacterium, assembly GCA_021160185.1. Classification (GTDB taxonomy): domain Bacteria; phylum Verrucomicrobiota; class Verrucomicrobiia; order Limisphaerales; family CAZBKV01; genus JAGHDA01. The sequence goes on along the minus strand of JAGHDA010000053.1, from coordinate 6,539 downwards.
CCAAAAGTTGCGAATGCGGGTTTTGGGAATTGAGGTTGATCGCCACAACCCCGCGCCACGGCCGGTCGCTCCGGAAGTTCACCCGCAGGCTCTGGGGCTGTCGATAGCGGCTTCCGTTGCCCCGGTTGCGCACGTCCACCAACCGCCGCACCTGATACCCGCGCGCGTCGCGGCTGATGAACGTGGCGTTGAAGCAGGCGTGACTGCGCGTCTGATCGGACGTGGAATAAGGCGCCGAGGGCGAATTCCGGTTGATCTGGCGCAGCTCATCCCGATCGGCCTGGCGAAGGATGAGCCGATAGAGCGGCAAAGCGCCGGTGTAGGCCAGGTCGTCCACCTTAAGAAGGGCGTTCGCGGCTTGGGTCGGCTCCCCGTCGATCCAGGCCGGAGCCGGCCAGGTCCGCGCCTGCCCAAGCCGATCCGTCGCCCGGACGTAAAACTCGACGACAGTCCCATCCGGCTGCGGAGCAATCAGCGCGCCGAACACGCCGTCGCCCGGCGCGCCGTCCTCGTGCGCGCCGTCGTCCGCCATAGGCTCCTGGGCAAAGGAGGTCTCGCCGTCCCGCCTGTAGAAAAGCGCGACATCAAGCCCGCCGGACACTTCGTCCACGATTCGCGCCGTGACCGCGATCCGATCCGTCGATCGGGGCACGATCGGATAATTGGCGACATCGAGAATCAACGGCGCGATGTCGGCCCTTGCAACCGAATTAGCCCGACCGGGCGTGCCGTTGTCGACGGCGCTGGGGGCCCAGTTCTGGCCGTTGGCATTCGGCAAAAAGGGGTTGACGCACTCGATCGAAGCGCCGCCGCCGTCGGCCGGGCTGACCCACACCCATCCGCGATGACCGTGGTCCGGCTCGCCCAGCTCGCGCCGAGCCCAATCGCCTTCGTCGGCGTAAAAAAGACTCTGGACCGTCCGCCCCTGATCGTCCACCAGCTCGATCGTTTCCCCGCTGTTGCTCAGCATCCCCTCCCAATTGCCGACCGCGTTGGTCACGCCCGGATGAAGCCGGCTGAACGTCTCCAGGTCCGCCGCCACAACCAGGTAGCCGCCTACGGGAAGAGCCACGTCCGGAAACCGAAAGCTCACCCCTTTGTCGAGACGCCACCCCGCCAGGGAAACCGCCTGGGAACCGGCATTGTACAGTTCGATAAATTCTTCAGCAGGGTCCTCGCTTGCGGGGTGATACATGATCTCCGTAATCACCACGCGCTCGGAAGCCTGCAGCGCGGCCCCTGCGAGGAGGAAAAGGACCGCTCGGGCAAGGAATCGAGCATTCATTTGTTTTTCAACGAGATCTGTTTTTCAACGAGCAGGGAAGTCGCTTCTCCCCCATCTTTATTTTCCTCAATGCCGGCCGCCGAATCCCTCGATCAGTTGCCGGCCTCACCCTGCGGCGGCAAGCCCCTTGGGGGAAGCGTTCCGGTCCGCCGCGTTCGCCGGCATCGCCTGCGCCAGCTAACAATCGCGGCCGACTCAAGGCCGAACCACACGGAAAAACATCCGATCCGAAGGCCCCAACGGGATCGGCACGCGCAGTTCCCCCGCCTGCGAGGGCGCCGGCGCGACGCTCCAGCTCTCCCACTCGCCCGCCGCGGGGTCGGCGGAGCGCTCGATCCGGTAGTCGCGGCCGGGGCTGGCGGGGAAGACAAGCTCGAGGCCGCCGCCCGCCGCCGGTTGAAGGGAAAGCCGCAACGGCGGATCCGCCGCGGCCGGATCCGATCCGGCAAGATACTCCAACCGGTTGGGGATGCCGTCCCCATCCGGATCCCCGTTGGCGCCGTTGTCGCCGCCCGCCGAGTTCGGATCCAAGCCGTGCGCCGCCTCCCACTGATCGGGCAATTGATCGCCGTCCCGGTCCGAAAGGCTCGGGTCGTTGCTGTTGGGCGCGCCGGGCGTTTGGGCCCCGAGGAACTGGAAAAGGCCGGTTCCGTCCGGCAACCGACCGTAGGAAACATCCTCCTGCTGGTCGGGGTAGACGGCTCCGTCAACCAGCGCGCCCGCCGCGTCATAGAGCCGGATCGGACCTTCCCGGCCGGGAAGATGGGTTTCCACATGGCCGCGGTCGGAACGGTCGTCGGCGACAATTCGGAGAAAGCCGTCGGGGGCGAGGAAGGCCAGGTAGCGGATGCGGGCCTCGCCGGCGGCCGATTCGATGCGGAGCCCGTGGAGGGCGACCGGCGCCTCGCTCGGGTTATAGACCTCGAGCCAGTCGTCGCGGCCCGGGAGGGGATCGGCAAGCCACTCGTTCAGCCGCAACGCGGACGGATCGCCCAGCGCCGCCGGCTCGTTGGGCGCGCCGGGGGTGGGCAAGGTCAACGTCCACTCGCCCTGCTCGTCCCGCCCCAGCGAGTAGCCCTGAGGAACAAAGCCGAAACTGAGCGCGTCCATGAGGTTCCCTGCCGGATCGTAGAAGAAAAGGCTGTCGGCTTCGTGGTCCAAGGCAAAGGGCGCGTGCAGGCCGGGGGCGTTCGTCAACCCGTCGCACCGGATCAGGATCCGCTCCTGCGGAGCAAGAACGAGTCCGGCGGGCAGGATGTAGGGCGTGTCGCTTTCGTCCGCAAGCTGCCAGCCGCCCAAATCGACCGCCGCCGCGCCGCCGTTGACGATTTCCGCCCAGTCGCCGCCTTGGGCGGCCCCGCGCGCGCCGCCCGGATAGACTTCTTGGAGCCGGACCGCGCCCGGAGTCGCAGGCGCAGGCGACCACGCCCCCGGCGAGCCGCCCAACTCGGCGCTTGCGCGCCAATTGGCAGGATCGCTCAAGCCTGCCTCCGGATCGACCAGTTCGATCGAGTAGCCCATGCCGTCGGCCGCTTGCGGCCATCCGTTGCGGTCGTCGTAGCGGACGTGCCAGACCGTGCGTCCGTCAGGGGCCTCCATCCGCAGGCTTTCGCCGCCGTTGGCGAGACTGTTGCCGAAATAGCCGTAGGGCTCCACGTCCGGATAGCGTTCGGCAAAGGCCTGCGGATCCGCGTCCGAAGCCAGCACGATCACCTGGCCGGGGTCGAGCGCGCTGCCCGCGGGGAACCGGAAGTCCACTCCACGGAGGCTGAAGCCGCTCAGGTCGGCCGGCGCGGCGCCGGTGTTGGCCAGCTCGATGAACTCGTAGGCGCTCCCTCCGGGCGGGTTGTACATGAGCTCGGTCGGCGCCACGCCGCAGGCGGGATCCCCAACGTCAAGGGCCGTTTCGGTCAAGGCGCTCCACTGGCCGTTCTTGAAAGCGCGCGCGCAAAGCACAACGGGTCGATCGATGGAAACAGGCTCTCCGGAGTAAACGCGGGCCGAGGCTGAAGGAGTTCCTTCGAAGGGCTTGCGCGGATCCGCGCCGTCCAGAGTATAGTAAATCATGCCCTCCTTGGCGGTGAGGATTGCCCGGCGAGGCTGCCCTCCCGCGCCGCCGTCCACCGCAATCTCCGGCGCGTCCAGGTTCGGGTACAGCCCGCGGCTGCGAAGCTGCTGGAGCAGCAAAGCCGTGCGTTGCGGGAAAAAGGTTTCGTCAAGCCAACCGATCGCCGCCAGCCAATCTTTGTTCCGGGTGTAAGGCTGAGACGGACGCTGGTTGTCGCCCCACCGAGCGGACTCGCAAGCGATGGCCGAATCGATCTCAGCCGCGCGGCGATGGAAGAGGGCCGCCGGGCGATTGCGCTCCGGATGCGCCGGATCCCAGCCCGGGAGCCGGGGGTCCACGTAAAAAATCCCGCCGTCGAAGAGACGCCGACGCACGTGATCCGCAAACTCGAGTCGGAATTCGGGATTCTGCCGGAGTCGATCGTAGATTTCGGCGCAGGTGTTGGCGTTGTCCACGCCGGTTCGATCGACGTTGAGCGACTCCATCACGTGCTCCGAGTCCCAACTGATGAAATGCCACTTCGCTCCATCAACCCGCCGGCGGACGGCGTACCAGTTGTGGTGGGGCCAATCGGTGTTGCCCACGTAGAAATGCACGAGCATGTAGTCGATGAACGCCGGGATGTCGAGCATGGCGCCGATGCGTTCATACACGTCCCTGTCCGCAGGATTTGACCGGACCAGGTCCATCAACCGGTTCCATGCCCTGCCGTCGCCGTTGAGCACCTGGCTCCCGGTGTGTTTAAGCACGTCGTACTCCTCCTTGCTCCCCCCGAAGTACTCCGAGGCGAACCCCTCGTCCGGCTGCTCATGCAACTCGTACAGGCCCCAATACAAGCCGTTGAGGTAGAGATGCACAAAAAATCCATGCACCGCAGGCTGGCCGGTCGCCAGTTGAAGGTCGCTGGTGAATGTGTCCCGCAGGTAGGTGGCCCGCTGCTGCTGCGCTCCAGGAGACACCCCGCCGCCGTAGGCCCAGGTGTTGTTCATGTGCGCGTCGAGGATCAGCGTGTCGAACCGACGGACCGGCGAGTCCGGAAACAGCGGATACCGCAGCCACCCAGGGCCGTAGTCGCTGCGGAAACGGAGCTTGAGCGAAAGCTTCTCCATCTTCCAATTGATGGGGCTGGTGCCGCCCTGGATGCGCACGCCGGCCTCCGTCTGAAACCCTGACCTGCCGTCAGGGAAGATCAGCTCAACCGACACGGCGCGCTCCCAGGCGATGCCCTCCCGGGACGCGTTGGAATAGATGCCCCGATCGGGGCTGAACCAATCCTCAACCGGCATAGCCAAAGAGACCGAGGGAATCGCCGTCAACCCTTGCCGAATCATCTCGGTGTAATCCGGATCATTCACCACCCGAGGGTCCATGGCGTAGTCGCCGTCGATGATCTTGGTCGAGCCCCATTTCTCGGGGAAGCCTTCCGGGTGAGCCGGTTGGCGGAGAACGGCCTCGGGAAAGAGATAGGTGGCGGTGACAGTCCGCGAAGGCGCCTTTGAAGGCGCGAACGCCGCCGCGCGCACAACTGTAGGCCCCTCGATCCGAATCGGCCCTTCATACCGCGCGCCATGGCTCATGGTGGGCGCGCTCCCGTCCGTGGTGAACCGAATCACCGCGTTGGTGTCCGCGCAACTCAGCTCCAGGTCGAACGGATCCTGGAACACTCCGTGCGGGACGCTGAACTGCGGCTCGGGCGTCAGCCCTTCCAGCGTCGGGCCGGAATTGGGCCGGCCGGGCGTGGGCTCGGCGTAGTAAGCCCAGGCCCCGCCGCTCGAAAGGCCGTAGGAAACATCGGTCCGCTGCTCCGGATATTCCGGCTCGATGGCGGAAATCAGCCGCGGCGGCGCTTCGTGATTGAAGAGCCCCAGAAACTCCCCCTCCACGGCGAGCTTGAAGTTGGTGTGGAGCGGCTCCCCGGGCGTTCGGCGGTCCTTGCCCGAGGCGTAGACGATCAAATACTCCCCGGGCTGAAGCGTGACCTCCGGAAACCGCCACTTGTCCGGGCGGTCGGCTTCGTCGCTCAGGCTCCAGCCGCGCAAATCGGCCGGCTCGTCCCCCGCGTTCCACAGCTCGATCCAATCGACGGGCTCGCCGTCCTCGTCCGTAAGCCCGCCTGCGTTCGAGGCGAGGATTTCGGTGATCCGAACGTCCGGATCCCGGTAATCGGGGTCCACTGTGAAGGACCACTCGGTCGGTTCGAAGGGATTCGGCGGATCGGCTAGATCGTGGATTCCATGGTCTTGGGCCCAGGAAATCGTCGCCGCCCCAGGCGCCGCAGGGGCGAACTCGAACACGTAGGGCCCGTTGAGAACCCCGCTCACCGAGTCCGCCGGCCGTCCGTTGACCAGCAGATCCGCCGCGTCCACTCCGACCACCGGCTCGCTGAACCGGACGACCGCCCGGCTAAGCCGGGAAAGAACGCGGCCCGGCTCGGGCTGGATCAGAACCGCCTTGGGAGGCAGCTCGTCGGTGAGGAGGTAGCTCCAGGAAATCCACGGATCGGCCGGCTCGAAGGGATTGGGCGGGAAGCCCAGGTCGGCGATGCCGTGGCCTTCCGCCCAGGAGACCTCGATCCGTCCGTAAGCAGGTTCGGGAAAACGGAACGTATACGCCTCGCCCGAGGCCGTCAGCTCTTCCGCCGGAACGCCGTTGATGAGCAGGTCCTCCGGATCGATGCCCTGGACCGGCTCGTTGAAGCGCACGGTGATCTCATCAAGGTGAGCAACCGCGCCCGGAGGCGGGCTCACATCCGCCACATACGGCGGCTCAAGATCCGCCCGCGCAGCGGCCAGCTCCAGGTCGAACTGCAGGTCGCTGCTGGTCTTGGACCGGTTCACCATCTGGACCGCCAGCGTGTTGACCCCCTCGTGGAGGAAGGAAGCCACGTTGGTAATCTGAAAACTTTGCCATTGGACCGGCTCATGAACCGCCGAGGGCGTGGCGGCCTGATAATCCAACTCGCCCTCGGGCACGTTGTAGCGGGCGATCTCCACGCCGTTGAGCCAGGCCGCAAACCCGTCGTCCACAAGGAACTTGAGGGTCAAAGCCGCCACTTCCTCCACATCGGTCACAGGAAACCGGCGGCGAAGGAACAGCGTGGTGTACTGGTAACGCATATCCCCCAGCTCCGTGCCCCAGGCCACGCCGGGCTCGCCGTAGCCGAAGATGGCCTTTCCGCGCGGCCAG
>JAGHDA010000107.1 GCA_021160185.1 Verrucomicrobiota bacterium | reverse complement strand
TTCCGCGCGAAGGCCCTCGAATTCGGGCGGACGTCGTAGGGCCGGTCTGCGAGTCGGGCGACGTGTTCGCAAAGGACCGGGAGCTGCCGGAAGTCGCCGAAGGGGACCTGTTGGCGGTGATGAGCGCCGGGGCCTACGGGGCGGTCATGGCTTCCAACTATAATTCCCGCCCCCTGCCGGCGGAGGTTATGGTCAAAGGCCGCCGTGTCGAGCTGCTTCGCCCCCGTCAATCGATCGAAGACCTCTGGCGGCGCGAGCGAGTTCCGGACTAAGCCCTCCTTGCGCCGCCGGCCGCCGTTTTCCCCGTTTTCCTTGTAGCCGCTGAGGCGACGGGCGGGCAGACTCGACGCAGCGCATGGCAAAAGACCGGCTGTCCCCGCGCCGTTTCTTTTGAGGCCACGATCCGCGGCTTGACCCTTGGCCGGTTCCGCGGATGCTCCGGGGCATGGAAACGCGCCGATGTGTGATCGCGACGGCGGGCCACGTGAACCACGGCAAGAGCGCTCTGGCGCGCGCGCTGACCGGCATGGATCCGGACCGGCTGCCGGATGAGAAGGCGCGCGGGCTGACGATCGACCTGGGCTTTGCGCATCTGGAGTTGGAAGACCCGGCCGCCGGAACCCGGTGGCTGGCGGACGTGGTGGACGCGCCCGGCCGCGAGCAGTTCGTGAAAAACATGGTCGGCGACGTTGGGGCGGCGGACCTGGCTTTGCTCGCGGTGGCGGCGGACGAGGGCTGGATGCCGCAAACCGAGGAGCGTCTCCAGATTCTCGCTTGCCTGGGCGTGCGTCGGGGCGTCGTGGCCCTGACCAAGATCGACCTGGTCCCGGAAAAAAGGGAGGAACGGGAGCGGGAAATTCGAAAGCGGTTGGCGGGAACGCCGTGGGCGGAAGCGCCGATCGCGCCGGTCTCGGCCGTGACCGGCGAGGGGTTGGACGCTCTTCTGGAGGCGCTGCGCCAGACGCTCCGCTCGACGCCTGCGGCCGAGGACATCGGCAAGCCCCGATTGGCTGTGGATCGGGTCTTCACGGTCAAGGGGGCTGGCTCGGTGGTCGCCGGCGCGTTGATCGGCGGCGCGTTGCGGCGGGGACAGACGGTCGTCGTGCAGCCTTTTGGGGGACGGTCGCGGATTCACGCCATCCGGCAATACCACCGGGAAACGGAAATCGCCTTGCCGGGCGCGCGCACGGCGTTGAACCTGCCGGACCTGGAGCCGAAAGCGCCGGATCAGCCCCGAGGCCTGGCGAGAGGGCAAATCGTCACGCTGCCCGGCTTGGGCGAGCCGAGCGACACGGCCGACGCGTTGGTGCGCGCGGCGGGCAGGCCCGGCGCGGGAGCGCCGGCGATCAAGAGCGGAGCGGTGGTGCGCGTGCATCATGGAACCGGAAGCTATCCGGGGCGGATCGCTTTGCGGGATCGGGAGGAACTGCTGCCGGGGGAGGAAGCCTTGGCGGAGATTCGGCTTGGTCGGCCGGCTTTCTGGTTTGCCGGCGACCGGATTGTAATCCGCGATTCATCCCAGCGACATACTCTCGGCTGCGGGCTCATCCTTGAGCCGGGAGCCGACCGCCGTCGCTGGCGGACCGAGGCCCAGGCGGCGTTTCTCAAGCGGCGCGCCGCGGCCCCGCAGGATCCGCGGGCGTTTGCCGCAAGCCTGACGGCGCGGGACGGCGCGGCGCGGATCGGCCTTGCGCTGCGGGCGTCGCGGTTTTCGGAAAAAGCGGTTCGGCAGGCGTTCGAGGAGCTGGCCGCCGCGGGCGAGGCGGTGATGCGGGGAGAACTGGCGTTGGATCCGGCGTTATGGCGCGAGCTCCAGGGCGAAGCGATCCGCGCGATTGACGAGGAGCATCGCCGACATCCGAAACGCCCCGGGTTGGACCTGGCCAAACTGCGGAGCCGGCTCAAGGCGCGTCTCTCCGCGCCGGGGTTGTTCGAGGCGCTGGTGGAGGAGCTTTGCCGTTCGAAGGAGTTTGTCCTCCGCGCCAATGTGATCCGCCGCGCCGCCCATAAACTGGCGCTGCCGCCGAAGCTGGCTCCTTTGGGAGAGCGGATTCGGGCCGAACTAGCCGCGCATCCTTTCGATCCGCCCTCGCGCAAGCGGCTCGCTCCTGATCCGGACTCGTTCCAGGCGCTTCGATATCTGTTGAGCGCCGGCGAGGCGGTGGCTGTGGGGCCGGAGACGGTCCTCTCGGCGGAGGCTTACCGGGAGGCGGCGCGCCGGATCTGCGCCTTTCTGCGTCGGCGGGGGCAGGCGACGGTAAGCGAACTGCGCCGGGAACTGGGCGCGCCGCGGCGGGTGGCGGCGCCGCTGCTGGAGAAGCTGGATAAGGAAGGGATCACCCGCCGCGAGGGAAATCTGCGGCGGCTGGGCCCGGCCGCCCCGCCCGAAGAAGCTTCGGCCGGGGCGTGACCGCCGGCGCTTGCAGGGCGGCGGTCGAGGCCGCCGCCCCGACGACGGCTTGGGGTCAGCCGGCGAGGATGGCGCCGCGGCTGGCGTTGGCGACCAGCTTGCGATACCGGGCCAGCCAGCCGGAAAGCGGGCGCTCGATCGGCTTCCAGCTTCGGCGGCGCTCTTCGAGCTCCTGTTCGGAGAGGAGGATGTCGATTCGCCGGTTGGGAAAGTCGATGCGAACCTGGTCGCCGTTTCGGAGGAGGCCGATGGGCCCGCCTTCGGCGGCTTCGGGCGAGACGTGGCCGATGCACGCTCCGGCGGTGCCGCCGCTGAAGCGGCCGTCGGTGATGAGGGCCACCTTGTCGCCCAGGCCCATGCCCATGATGTAGCTGGTGGGCGAGAGCATCTCTTGCATGCCGGGCCCGCCGCGGGGGCCTTCATTGCGGATGATGACCACGTCGCCTTCTTTGACCTTGCCCCCGAGGATCCCTTCGCAGGCTTCTTCCTGGCTTTCGAAGATGACGCAGGGGCCTTCGAAGACGAACCCAGGCCCGCAATTGCGCCGGAAGGCTTCGCTGATGCCCGCGGTCTTCACCACGGCGCCCTCCGGGGCGAGTTGGCCGAAAAGGATAGCCAGGCCGCCGTCGCGGCTGTAGGGATTCTCGCCTGTGCGCACACAGTCCTTCGGGTCGAACGTCACGGCGAGGTCTTGGGGGATGACGCCCGCGGGTTTTACAGCCTTGAGGGCGGCGGGCCGGGCGTCGATCCGGACGCGGGAAGGGCGTCCTTTGCGGTAGCGCTGGACGCGCAGGACCCAGAGGGGCGAGCTGCCGCCGGATTTTTCGTAGCGCTTGAAGAGAACGGCCGGAGCGCGCTGGAGGGCCGCCAGTTCCGCCCGCGTCCAAGCGCCGCGCTCGCGCAGTTGGTCCTTGAGCCATTCCGCCGCGGCTTCGGCGCCGTTGATTTCCCCGCCTTCGGGCGTGCGAAGGCGCGCCTCCGGATCCAGAACCAGGGCGGCGGCTTGGGCGTCGCCGACATTCCAGGCGGCGGCCAGCCGCCAGAGGGCCAGCGCCCGCTCGTCGCCGGGGAACCACTCGGGAGGCTTGACGGGCAGACGCGGCTCCTGCGCCCCGGCTTCGTCCACCGTCAGGGGCAAGCTGCATCCGGCAAGCCGGGCGATCTTGGCTTCAGCGGAACAGGCGGGCGAACGGATGTCCCACTCTTCGATGTTCCGGCCCAGGGTCTTGCCGGTGACGGTTTTGCAGGAAAGCGTGAGGATGCGGGGCGCGGAAGGAGTTCGGCCGGGGGCGGGCTTATCGTTGAGCCAGCCGTTGGCCTCGTCGATCCGCTTCAGCTCGCCCAGGATGGTGTGGATGCCGCCGGCGCGGTGGACGTCCTGCATGTGATACTCCGAGGAAGGGGACACCTTGCAGAGGCAGGGGACGCGTTGGGAGATCTTATCGATTCGGCCCACGTCGTACTCGATGCCCGCCTCCCGAGCGATGGCGAGAGTGTGGAGCACGGTGTTGGTGGAGCCGCCCATCGCCATGTCCAGGGTGAAGGCGTTGTCGAAGGCGGCCTGGGTGGCAATGTCCCTTGGTTTGAGGTTCTTGCGGACGAGCTGGAGGATTTGGCGCGCGGCGCGGCGATAGAGGGCTTCGCGCTCCTTGGTCACGGCCAGCGCGGTGCCGTTGCCGGGAAGCGCCATGCCGAGCGCCTCGCAGAGGCAGTTCATCGAGTTGGCGGTGAACATGCCCGAGCAGGAGCCGCAAGTGGGGCAGGCCAGTTTTTCCAGGCGGGCCAGCTCCTCCGCAGAGAGCCGTCCGGACTGATAGGCCCCGATGCCTTGGAAGACGCTGATCAGGTCCGCGTATTCTTCGGCGCCTTGGAGGGCCGGGGGAAGCGCGGCCTCGGCGTCCTCCCGAAACCGGTTCATGCCGGCCGCCATGGGGCCGCCGCTGACGAAGATAGCGGGGATGTTCACCCGCATCGCGGCCATGAGCATGCCGGGAATGATTTTGTCGCAGTTGGGGATGCAGATCATCCCGTCGAAACAATGGGCGCGCACCATGGATTCCACGCAGTCGGCGATCAGCTCCCGCGAGGGGAGGGAATACTTCATGCCGCTGTGGCCCATGGCGATGCCATCGTCGATGCCGATGGTGTGGAACATGAACGGCACACCGCCCGCCTCGCGGACGAACCGCTTGATGAGCTCGCCGACCCGGTCCAGATGCACGTGGCCCGGCACGCAATCGGTGTGGCTGTTGACGATGGCGATGAACGGCTTGTCGAAGTCTTCTTCCGACTCGATGACGCCCGCGGCCCGCATCAGGCTGCGGTGCGGGGCGCGTTCGATTCCTTTTTTGACGATGTCTGAGCGCATGTTTTTCTCCGGTTTCAGGTTTTCACGGCCAAGGCGTTCAAGGCCTGGCAAGCGATTATGCGTCCCCGGCCGGGGTGTTGTCACGCTCCGGCCGGGGATGGGCGGCGGCGCGGGCTTGGGATCCGAGAGCTGTCGGGCTTTGGTCAGAAGGGCCAGATTTGGGGGATCTGCCACACGGCAATTGTTCCGAACAGGAATGTGAGCGGGATGCCCGCCCGGAGGAAGTCGCCGAATCGGTAGCCGCCCGCGTGGTAGACCATCAGGTTGGTCTGGTATCCCACGGGAGTGGCGAAGCTGGTCGAGGCGGCGAACGCCACGCCCATAAGCAGCGGCTTGGGGTCCAGCCCGAACTGGTTTGCGGCGCTGATGGCGATGGGGGCCATGACCGCGGCGCAGGCGTTGTTGCTCATGCACTGGGTAAGGACCGCCGTCATGGCGTAGATTATCGCCAGGAGGGCTATGGGACCCCACTGAGCCGCCTGATGGAGCGCGGCGTGGGCGATGAGGGCGGCGGCCCCGGTTTTCTCCATCGCCAGGCCCAGCGGGAGGAGGCCGCCCAGGAGGAAGATCACCCGCCAATCGATCGCCTCATAGGCTTCCTCCATCCGCAAGCAGCCGCTTAGGACGAGCAGGGCGACTCCCAACGGCGCGCCGATTACGATGGGCAGCGTCTTGGTCGCCGCCAGGGCCACGACCGCCGCCACGATCCCTGTTGCCCGCCAGGCGTGCCGCGGCCGCGGCCGCGGCGGATCCACCTCGCCCAGAAGCACCAGGTCGCCCCGAGCCTGAAGTTCGCGGGCGGTTTCCCGGGAGCCGAGCAACAACAAGGCGTCGCCCGGCTCCAGCGCCACGTCCGCCAGCTTCTCGCTAAGCAGTTGGCCTTCCCGCTGCAAGCCCAGGACCGCCATCGGCCAAGCTCGGCCGAACCCCGCCTCGCGCAGCGTCCTGCCCGCCAGGGAGGAACCCGGGGCGACGAGCGCTTCGATCAGCCGTTCGGCCACGTCGCCCAGAGTCGAGGCGCTCAGCTTGAATTCGGCGGGCAGCTCCAGGCGCGCCTTGCTCTTGAGGCTCATCAGCCGGTCGATCTTGCCGCGCACCAGGAGGATGTCGCCCGCCCGGATCGGCTCGTACACGGGGAACCAAATCTTCCGGTCGTTGCGGATGATTTCCACCACCGTCACGTCGTATTGGTCTCCCAGCCGCAGCTCGGAGACGGTTTTGCCGATTAGGGGCGAGTTCTCCCGCGCGCGCATTTCGAAGAGGTAGTCCCGCAGCCGATAGGTTTCCACCGCCTGGCCGCCCCGATGTCGGGGGAGCAACCATCGGCCTGCGATCAGAAAGTACGCCGCGCCCGCGGCGAACAAGGGCAGGCCCAAGCGGCCCATTTCGAACAGATCAAACTCCCCGTAGCCGTGCTGGGCGGCGATCCCGCTCCCCAGCAGATTGGTCGAGGTGCCGACCACCGTGCAGCCTCCTCCGAACTGCGAGGCGAACGAGAGGGGGATCAACAACCGGCTGGGGGGCAAGCCTCGGGCGCGGGCCGCGCTGAGGGTGATGGGCAGAAACACCGCCACCGCCGCGGTGTTGTTGATGAAGGCGCTGACGGCTCCGACCAGGATCATCGTCAGCGCGAGCATCGGCAGGGGATGCCGCGCGGCGCGGGTCAGCAACGCCGCGGGCGCGCTCAAAGCGCCGGTCCGGCGCAGCCCCGCGCTTAGCGCGAACATCGCCGCCACCGTCACGGTGGCCGGATGGCTGAAACCGCTGATTGCTTCCCTCGGCGTCAGCACGCCGGTCAGCGCCAGCGCCAGCAGAATCCCCAGCGCCGTCAGGTCCGGCGGATGCCGCTCCCAGGTGAACAGCGCCAGCGCGCCGATCAGGAGCAAGATGACCAGAATCGCGTCCATGGCGGTTTTCCGCGACGGCCGGCTCCTGCCGCCGGTTTTCCAAGCGGCTCGGCCTTTGTTCTATTGGCCTCGTTGCCGTGCGTCCCGGTTGTTTTTCGCTTTCTTGCCGCGGCTTGCACAGGGCAGTTATGCCCTTTCGGGAAGAAGCGATCAATGTTCCGGACGCTGCTCCCGAGCTGGGGCGACGAGCTCTGATCTCCTTGAGCTGCGGGTGCGGACCTCCGCCCGCCGCTTTGCGGGAACGGCGGAACTTGTCCGAGCCGCCTGTTTGTGCGACGTCCGGGGCTCCCCGGCTTCGTTGCCCGAGCGTGCGCTTTGCCGCCCGGGGCGGTATCTTGTCCAGGCCGGGCAAGCGGCCCCGAAGGCTGAAGGAGCCGACCGGGGCGGTTTCCGGGAAGCCGGAGAGGAAAAAGCCGCGCGGTCGCATGGGGCGAGGCGCGAAGTTGAGCAAGACAGATGGCATACGATTCCTTTCGCGATTTTCTGAGGGCCCTCGAAGAAGCGGGCGAGTTGATCCGCGTGAGCCGGCCTGCGGCCGCCGAGCTGGAGATCACCGAGCTGGCCGACCGGCAGATGAAAGCGCCTGGCGGCGGCAAGGCTTTGCTCATCGAACAGCCCACGGTTAATGGGGAGCCCTCGCCTTTTCCGGTGGCGATCAACACCATGGGCTCCTGGACACGCATGGCATTGGCGCTCGGGGCGGAGAGTGTGGACGCCGCGGCTGCGGAGCTTGGCTCGCTTCTGAAGGCCAGGCCGCCCGTGAGCTTCCGCGACGCGTTGCGGCTGCTCGGCACGGCCATGGATCTGCGTCACGCCCGGCCCAAGCGCGTCAAGACCGGCCCCTGCAAGGAGGTTGTCCACAAGTTCGATCCGCCGCCGCCGCGCGCCGAGCCTTGGCCCAAGGCCCCTGACTGGCGCGCGCCTTCGAGCTTCAATCCGCGCCCGCCGACCTTGCTCAACCTGCCTATCCTCAAATGTTGGCCTCTGGACGGCGGCCGTTTTATCACCCTTCCTTGTGTGGTCACCCAGGATCCCGACACCGGCGAACGCAACGTGGGCATGTATCGGATGCAGGTCTACGACGAGCGCACGACCGGCATGCACTGGCAGCTTCAGAAGGTCGGCGCGCGCCACGGCCGCCGCTATTACGAAAGAGGCGAGCGCATGCCCGTGGCTGTGTTCCTTGGCGGGGATCCTGTGTTTGCTTTCGCCGCCACCGCGCCGTTGCCCGACGGCTTTGACGAGTTGTTGCTAGCCGGCTACCTGCGGAGGAAATCGGTCGAGCTGGTCAAGTGCGAAACCAACGATCTTGAGGCGCCCGCCAACGCCGACTTCGTCATCGAGGGCTATATCGATCCGCGCGAGCCGCTGCGCGAAGAAGGTCCGTTCGGCGATCACACCGGCTTCTACACCTTGCCCGAGCCGTACCCGGTCTTCCACGTTACCGCCATTACACACCGGAGGGACGCCGTCTATCCCGCCACTATCGTGGGCGTCCCGCCGATGGAGGATTTCTATATGGGCGGCGCGTCGTTGAAGCTGTTCCTGCCGGTCTTCAAGATGAACTTCCCTGAGATTGTGGACATCGCCCTGCCTGCCGAAGGCGTCTTCCACAATCTGGTCTTTGTGAGCATCAAGAAGACCTATCCGATGCAGGCGTACAAAATTATGCACGGCCTCTGGGGCATGGGGCAGATGATGTTCGCCAAGTATATCGTGGTAGTGGATGAGGACGTGGACGTGCACAACACGAGCGAAGTTCTCTTCCGCCTTTGCGCCAACACGGATCCGCAACGGGACGTGGTATTCACCAGAGGGCCCGCCGACGTATTGGATCACGCAACCCCCGAGATCGGCGTGGGGACGAAGGCGGGGTTCGACGCGACGCGCAAGCTGCGCGGCGAAGGCTTCAAACGCCCCTGGCCGCCGTCGATCAAGATGGATGAAGCGGTGAAACAGAGAGTGCGCGAGCTCTTCGAAACTCAGTGAACAGTTCACGTCCCGTCTGAACGGCTCCTCACCTCGGCGGCTGCGGCGCAGGAGACAGCCGCCGAGGTTGCCAAGGGAGGGCTCTTCACCGAGGGAATGCGAATCATCAGAAGGGCCTTCCGCGCCCCTTTCCTCGACAGCCTGTTAGTGGAGCCGGAGCCAGAGGGTTTTCAGATAGGCGGGTTCTTCGGGGCTGCTGGGGAAATCCGGCGGTTGGGTGAAGAAGCTTTCCGCAAGCGGCTTGCGGCCCGCCGCGGCGAGGCCCCGGCGCGCCGCTTCCTTGAAGCGGGCGGCGGAGAGGCCGAGGGCGTTGCAAGAGGCGAAGAGGACGCCGCCCGGCTGTGTGAGCGCCGCCGCTTCGGCGACAAGGCGGTCGTAGTCCTTCTCCGCTCGGAACACGCCGCTTGTTTTCGAGGAAGAGAATGTGGGCGGGTCCACGATGACCAGGGCGAAGCGCTCGCCTTTTCGGCGGAGCCGCCGCATCCAGTCCCAGGCGTCGCCGCGTAGGAAGCGATGCGCGTCCGGATCCAGGCCGTTGGCTTGGAAGTTCTCCCGCCCCCAATCCAGGCTTCGCCGGGAAAGGTCCACGCTTACGGTGGGCCGACCCGCTTTGGCGGCGCAGACCGAGAAGGCGCAAGTGTAGGCGAAGAGGTTGAGCGCGCCGCCCGCCGCCGGTTCGGGCAGGCGGCCGAAATCCCGTCCCACATAGCCGACAAGGACGCGCCGGCGGTTGTCGCGTTGATCCAGGAAGAGGCCGACCGAGCAGCCTCGATCCAGGCGGAGAAGGTATCGGACTCCGTTTTCCAGGACCGTCAGTTCCGACGGGGCCGGGTCTCCAGCGACTTGTTGCAGGGCGGCCGTTTCAGGATCGGTTTCGCGGCGGGACTTCACGCGGGGTCTGAAAAAAACGCTTCGGCAGCTCCACGCGGCGGCGAGCGTTTCCAGCCAGGCGCGCTCCGCCGGCGCGGGCGGGGTTTCTCCCTCGGCCAGGAGAACTCCGGCGAGCCGGTCCACGCGCCAGCCCGGCTGGCCGTCGGCCGCGCCGTGAATCACCCGGAACCCGTTCGTCTCTTCGTCCGAAAAGAGCGCTTTGCGGAGGGCTGCGGCGGGCTCTTCTTCGAAGTCAGGATCGAGCCGAAACCGGAGAGGGCGGCCGTCGGCCGGGTGAGGAAATTCCAGTTCGGCGGCGTGGAGACAGAGACGGGGCGCGGGGCGGCCGCCGTAGAGGGCGTCGCCCAGGACGGGGAAGCCCGCCGCAGCGGCGTGGATGCGAACCTGGTGGGTGCGGCCGGTTTCTGGTCTGGCGGCGATGAGCCAGCCTTGGGCGGCGCGGCCGATCAACTCGAATCGGGTGAGGGCTTCTTTCCCTTCGCGGGGCGCGCCCGCCCGTCGCGCGCGCTGGGGCTCAACGGGCCGGCGGATTGTGAGGGCGCGGCGCGCCGGGCGCTTGTGGCTGAGAAGCAAATACTTCTTGCGCGTTTGCCGCTCTGCGAACCGGCGCGTGAGCGAGGCTTTGGCCCGGGCGCTTTTGAGAAAGACCAGCAGCCCTGAAGTTTCCTTGTCCAGTCGCTGGACGATTTCCAGGCTGCTCCACCGCGGCTCTCGATCCCGAAGCCACTCGAAGAGGCCCGGAACGGCGTGGGGCGAGGGCGCGTGGGTGCTCCAGCCGGGAGGCTTGGCAGCCACCAACAGGTCTTCATCCTCGAACACGATCAGCGGCGGGGAATCGGAATGGGGCGCGGCCATGGCTGAAGCCTCAGCGGGAAGGGATTGGGATCAAGCGGCCGCGGCGATCGACGCGGAAACGGCGGCCGCCCCACTCGACGCGATTGCCGGTGAAAGCGGCGATCCAGAGGAGCGCCTGGCACAGGTCTTTGAGCGGCGGCATCCAGAACCACGGCAGATGGGCCCAGGACTGGTTCAGCCGCCGCTGGTTGTCCAAGGCCGTGGCGATCCGGACCAGCAGCGCCCCCGCCAGACAGGAGACGGAGAGCGGATCGGGCGCAACGAGGTTCCAGAGCGTCGGCCAGAGAGTGAGATTCGACACGATGGCGGCGAAGTACCCGGCGGGCATGTTCGCGCGGATGGTCCGCGCCCATCGCAACTGCCGTCGCCAGGTTTCCTTCCAACTTTGCTGCGGATGCCGGCAATCGACCACGACGGGGCACAGAGACACGCCGTAGCCCGCTTCGAAGATCCGCCGCCCGAGCCAGAAATCGTCTGCAAGAAGATCCGCCAGGCTGGCGAAGCCGCCGATCTTCTCCAAAGCGGCTTTGCGCACGGCAATCGCCGCGCCTAGGGCGAACCGCAGGCCGCCAAGGCGGCGGGCCTGGAGCACGCCGGTCCAGAAGTCGCTGTTGACCGCCGCCGCTTCGCATTGCTGGGCCAGGCCGACCGGGTCCGCCACACGGTATAAGCAGGCGACCAGGCCGGCGGACTCGTGATGAAATCGGGCCACCAGGTTGATGAGCAGATCCGGCGCGGCGCGGACGTCCGCGTCGCTCACTACCAGGAGGCTGTGTCGCGCGCGGCGTTCGCCTTCGGCCAGCTTCGAAACTTTTGCGTTGGGCCCGAGCGGTTCGGGACACACCGCCAACGAGGCGTCCACGTC
>JAGHDA010000195.1 GCA_021160185.1 Verrucomicrobiota bacterium | reverse complement strand
GTTACGAGGACGGCCGGCGGCTGAAGGACAACGCCGACGGCTTGCGCGTGTCGATCGGCGCCGACGCGAGCTTCAAGCTCGGCGAGTTCAACGACATCCGTCCCACCGACGACACACTCTTCTCGTTCTACATCCAGGAGGCCGGCGTGTATCCGCTCCGCTGCGTTTATGATGAGATCGGCGGCGGCGCCGCCGTCGAGTGGTTCAGCGTGACCAAGGACGGCAAGAAGGTCCTTCTCAACGATGGGACTGATGCGGACGCGCTGAAGTGCTACCGCTCCCGGACTTGGACGCCGCCTGAGAGGCCGACCATCGGAGTTTCGATGGAAGGCGGGCAGGTGACGATTGAGTTCACCGGGACGCTGCAGTCGGCCGATGAGGTGACGGGGCCGTGGACGGATGTGCCGGATGCGACCAGCCCGTACACGGTGGCGCCGGAGGGTCCGCGGAAGTTCTACCGAGCCAAGAAGTAATCGGATCGGCTGAAGGCTGAGCCGGAAGTTCAACGGGGCCGGAGATTTTCTCCGGCCCCGCTTTTTTGAGGTGACTAGATGTCGCCCCTTCGACTGCAAGAGCGGATCGTTCGCCCGTTGGTTCCGGGTCAGTTGGCTGCTCGCTACAGCGTCCTGGACCGCGCCGACCTCGGCTTTGCGGTTTGTCGAGTTTCCCCCATCCGCGAGGCCCCTGCTGCGGCTTAGAGCCGGCCGAGTGGCTGGCCCTTGTCCAACATCCACAATGCCAATCTCTTGCGAATCCAAGTGAATTGACCCTGCAGACAACGGTTTTCAAAGAATTTTCGGTTGACGGGGAAGCGGAGAATGCATAGGCTCCTTCAGTTAAGCAGGAGTTGAAGAAGAGAGGACTATAGAAGGGTGAGGGACGCCCCTGTGGGGCGTGTGCTCCTGTGCAGCAGAAAGGAGAGAAGCATGAAACGACTCATAGCAACCACGGCAGCCATCGGATGCGTTCTCGCATGGTCCGCCCTTGGGCAGACCTTCCAGGGCGTAGACATAGGCGCGCCCACGCTTGCCGGCTCGCATACGGTGAGCGGGGACACCATCACCGTTGTCGGCGGCGGCGCCGACATATGGGGCACGGCTGATCAGTGCTACTTCTACTACACTCAACTGGACGGCAATTTCGACGTACGGGTCCAGGTGCAGGACCTCCAAGGCCCGAACACCTGGTCCAAGGCGGAGCTTATGGTGCGCAAAGATGACGGCTCCGGCGCGCCTTCGCCCGGAGACCCGTTCTTTGCTTCCATGTCCACTCGAACAGAGGGGCAAAACGGCGTTCAAGTTCAGTGGCGCATGGCGCGGGACGGAGGAGCCGGTTGGCCCGGGTGGAGTTCGCCCGTGGTCCAACCCAATTATCCCAACTGCTGGCTGCGCGTGCAGCGGGTGGGAAGCGTGGTTGTCGGCTACTACAGCTCGGATGGAGCGTCTTGGACCGAGCTTTACCGGACCGACACTGCGAGCTGGACGGATCCCCTGACAGGGCCGGTCTTAGTAGGCCTTGCGGTCACTGCCCACGACGACGGCGATCCGAACGGCGCTACGGCGGTCTTTTCCAACCTGACTTTCGCCGATGAAGTGACGGCGTCGGCCACAGGCAACGGCGTCGGCTTTCAGGCTGTCTTGGCCGATTCGGCCAGTCACTCTGTCCAGGATGTCACCCAAGTTTTGTTGGACGGTCAGGACGTGACAACAGATGTCATGACCTCCAAAGCCGACGGATTTACCATAGTGAGGTACGTGATGACGGATCTGTCGAATCTCCTCGAGCCGGGTTCCGAGCATACGGTGGAATTGACTGCTCAGACAACAGGCGGGGAGACGGTTCAAACGGCGGCGACATTTTCCGTCGGGCCTTACAACACTATCCCGGCCGAGTGGGCGCTTCCCAGCGCGAGCGATCCGGGGATGAACGTGGGGATCTATCAAATGGACGTGGGTCGCGGCGGCAATGGCGTGGCGGAGGCGGAGCAGCAATGGGCTCGGGGCTACATTGATCCGGACACCGGAGCGCCCTATGAGAACCAGGCCGATCCGGCCAATCCCGAGGATGTCCAGTACATCAACTGGGCTCAGTTCCGGGAGGACGCCGTCGGCGATCCGACGGACATCGACGACACGCCCGAGGACGGTCCCGACCACTTCAACAGCATGCTGCCGGAGGCCGGTCCTATCCTAAACGACATCATCCCCGGCTGCGGGTGGTCGCTGGTGGGCGACGGCTACGACAATATCGTGGCCGAGGTGACCACTTATCTCCATCTGACTCCGGGCTACTACCGGATGGGAGTCAACAGTGACGACGGCTTCCGAGTGAGCGTCGCTCCGGGCCAGCCGGACGTGTTCGGCATGACCCTGGGGCTGTTCGACGGCAGCCGGGGCGCCTCGGACACGCTGTTCGATTTCGTGGTCACTCAGGAGGGCTACTATCCGTTCCGGCTGCTGTGGTGGGAAGGCGGCAGCGGAGCCAACGTGGAATGGTTCACAGTGAACCTTGACACCGGGGAGTACGTGCTGATCAACGGCCCCCAGGCCGGAGCGATCGAGGCGTTCAAGACCGCCGCAAGCCGCGCTCACGTCAGCAAGATGTTGCCCGCCGACGGATTGAGCGGCGTGGAAGCCGGCGATACGCTCGAATGGACTTTGGAGGACGGCGCCACCCAAGTGGATCCGACCTCCGTCAAGGTCCTTTGGGAAGGGCAAGAAGCCGCTGACGTGACGGTGAGCAAGGCCGGCGCAACTACTGCTGTTCAGTGGACTATTCCCGAGGACGCAGTAGAGAAGGGCAAATACAAAGTCTACAGCGGAGCGCTCGTCTGGGCCGAGGTCGACGGAGAGACCTTCACCAACGAGTTCAGCTTCCCGATCGCAAGCTATCTTATGCCCGGCGAGATTCCCAACGAGCCTGGGTATGCGATCGGCATTAACTTCGGGGCGGATGAGCCAAGCGGAGGAAACCTGGGCGGATTGGCTGACACCGATGTGGCCGGCGTGCCCGGCGTGGGCCAGGCGCACTGGAACAACACCGTCGCAGAGACCGGCACGATGGAGAATCTGGTGGCCGACGTGGACGGCTCGGCGGTGACTACCTCGGCGAGCGTGGAGTGGGCCGCCAACAACACATGGTCGAGCACGGGTCGGGGCGAGGAGAACAACGGGTTCGCTGAAGGGCCGGATCGCACCCTTTACACCGGCTACCTTGACACGACCGCCGACAGCACGACCACAATCGCCATCCACAACATTCCGGACGAACTGACTTCCGAAGGGTATGACGTCTATGTCTATACCCTTGGAGGCGTGCCCGGTCGGGGCGGCGGATATTGGGTGGAGGACGCTGAGGGCAACATCCTCACCCCGATCAAGCTGGTGGACGCCATCAGCAATCCGCCCGGCTATCTCGAGGACGCGGGCGAAAGCCACAGCGATCCTGGCGACTACACGGTCTTCCGCGGGTTGACCGCTCCGGACATCGTGGTGAAAGCCTCCACTCAAGCTTCGCCGCTTGAACCCGGCGTAGATCTTGGTTTTGGCGGCACGCAGCGAGCGCCGGTGAACGCCGTCCAACTCGTTAAGGCCAAAGAAGTCGTCGCCAAGGCCAGGATCGCCTGGGTGAGTTTCCATCCGGCCGATGATGAGCCGGACGCGGACGCGGCGGCCGCCGGGTTCACGGAAGCGCCGGACGCCGGCTACACGCGGCTGCTGGAGGCCAACGGCTACGAGGTGACGCGCATTCTCACCTCCAACGCGCCGGACGCCGATCTGCTCAACTCCTTCGATCTGGTGATTATCAGCCGTTCGGCGCCCAGCAGCGACTATAGCGGCGAGGGAGCCACGGCGTGGAACAGCATCCAAGCGCCTATGATCATCGTCAACGGCTACGTCCTGCGCAGCAGTCGGATGGGATTCACCACCGGCACGACGATGGTGGACACGACCATGCCGGCCCTTCTTCAGGCGCACATTCCGGGTCATCCGGTTTTTGCCGGGATTGATCTGGGTCCGGACAATGTGATTGGGGAGCCCTACGCCGAGGTGGTGAGCTTCAACGGCACGGTCCAGCGGGGCGTGTCGGTGAACATGAATCCGTTGGCTGGGGGCGGCCGGGTGATTGCGACCATGGCGGCTGAAGGGGACCCGACCTTTGGCGGGGCGGCGATAGCCGAGTGGCAGGCCGGGGCGCAGATGGCCGACGGGGCTGGGGATATGTTGGCCGGTCACCGGCTGGCGTTTCTCACCGGGAGTCGGGAGGCTTCGGGGCTGACCTCGCACGGGGCGGGGATTTACGATCTGACGCCGCTGGGTGAGCAGCTGTTTCTCAATGCGGTGGCGTACATGCTGAAGCCGGCGATCAAGCTGGAGATTGAGTTGGAGGGGGCCAACGTGGTCATCTCCTGGGATCCGGCCGGCGGGACGTTGGAGCGTTCGTCGGACTTGGTGAACTGGGAGCCGGTGGAAGGGGCGAGCAGTCCGGCGACGATTCCGGCGAGCGAGGGGCGGATGTTCTACCGGGTGGTTCAGGAGTAAAGAGAGGCCGGAGCTTTTGGTAGGAAGCGCAACGGGGCCGGGGACATCTCCGGCCCCGCTTTTTGGGAACGAACTGGATGCCGCCTTGCGACCTCGGCGGCTATAAAAAGGTTTAGCTGCCGAGGTAAGGAGATGAATTCCGGACTTCTATCCCCCTCCGTTTCTTCTGAACGGGCGGAGGAAATCGAAGCGCCGGAAAGCATCCGCCAAGGCCTGAGATCCCGCGCTCTTGCGCCCCGTCCCCGGCTCCCGCAGAGTTCCTGCCGGATGAGGACGCTGTTTCCATCCTCCCCGGAGAAGTACGAAGAGGAGCTTCGCAGAGGGCTGAAGTGGACGGGCGAAAATCGCCGCTATTTCGCGGCCCGGCGGATCTTCTGGCTGCGGAAGAGGCTTGTGGAGGAAGGCGGCTCCGCGCCGCGGAGCATTCTCGATTTCGGCTGCGGTTTAGGCGATGCGCTCGAGCTGTTTGGGCGGTGGCCGGAGGTCGAGCGGCTTGTGGGCGCCGACGCCGATCCCCGGATGCTGGCGCGCGCTCGGGAGACGCTTTCCGATCCTCGGGCGCGGTTCATCCCTCCCGAAGCATTGCCTG
>JAGHDA010000460.1 GCA_021160185.1 Verrucomicrobiota bacterium | reverse complement strand
CCCTGGGTCGGGAATCGGACGCGCTGGGTTTGGCTTTCGGCGCGGCCGGCTTGAGCGAGCCGTGGCGGGAGGCGTTTCGAGCGGCCGGCGGCGACCCGGCCGACGAGCTGCATTTGGAGTGTTACTACAACTGGCGGGCGGGTGCGCACGTGCTCGTTTCGCCTGATTTCCAGTGCATCTGGCGTCCGGACGGCTGCGCGGGAGCGCCGCCGGTGTGGACGCTGGGCTGCCGAATCCATCTGTTCTTCTGAGGCTCGGCTAAGGCTGCGGATTGCTCGACGTCGCCCCCGGCCGAAAGTTACGATCTCGCTCATGGGCGAAGAGAAGCCGCTCACATCGCACACTGTGACGCTTTCGCCGGAGCAAGAGGAAAAGCTCCGAACCCTCCTCGCGTCGAAGGGGTTTCGGCCCATGGAAGTCCCCTATGCTCGATTTGCGGCGAAAGGGCCGGATGTTTCGGTTGCGGTGTACAAAAAGGGCAAGCTGCTGGTCCAAGGCAAGGGGACGCGGGACTTTGTGGAGTTTATCCTGGAGCCTGAGATTCTTGGCGAAGCGCGGCTTGGCTACGAAGACTATTGGAACCCGGAGCGGCTGACGCCCCGGATCGGGATCGATGAAAGCGGCAAGGGCGACTTCTTCGGGCCCCTTTGCGTGGCCGCGGTCTATGTCAATGAAGAGGGCGTGCGCGCGCTGGAGAAGGCGGGGGTCCGGGACTCCAAACGCGTGGGCAGCGACGCCAAGCTCCAGGCGCTAGCCAAGGCGATCCGCGCCGCTCCCGGCTGCGCGGCGGAATTGGTGCTTATCGGCAACGAGGCTTACAACCGCCTCTATCCCAAGATGAAGAACGTGAACCGGGTTCTGGCCTGGGGCCACGCCCGCGCGTTGGAGAACATACTCGCCCACCCGGAGCGCCTCAATCCGCCCCCCGCCAAAGCGGTCAGCGACCAGTTCGCCTCGAGCAAACAGGTCATCCGCCGGGCGCTTCTGGCCAAGGGGCGGGACATCGTCCTGGAGCAGCGCCACAAGGCCGAGTCGGACATCGCCGTGGCCGCGGCTTCCATCCTTGCGCGCGAGATGTTTCTGCGCCGGCTGACGGTGTTAAGCCAGCGGTTCGGCGTGGCCCTGCCAAAGGGAGCGGGACCGGCGGCGGACGCGGCGGCCAAAGAGCTGGTCGAAATCCACGGCCCTCAAGTTCTGCGCCAAACGGCCAAGCTCCATTTCGTCAACGCGCGTCGGGCGGGATTTGTTCCGGAAGAAGGGGGCTCGAACTCGGCTGCCTCATAGACCCTGTCCGCCTCCTCTGGGAAACGCCGGAGAAACAAGCGGGTCGGGCCGGGAGTCGGTTCGATGCGAGGCGCTTGACCCCAGCCCACTCGGGGGTATTCTCGCCTTGTTATGAAGTCACGAAGCATCGCGGTTTCTCTTGCGACCCTCTGGGCGTGCGGCGTCTTCGCCGCGGCAGGGGAGCAAGGCTGGATTGAGCTGTTTGACGGCAAGAGCCTCAAAAACTGGAAGGCAAGCGAAGGGGTGGACAGTTGGCGGGTGGAAGACGGCTGCATCGTGGGCACAGGCAGGCCTCGCAGCCACCTCTTCTATGTCGGCCCCGAAGCGCCCTTCAAAAACTTCGTGCTTAAGGTGGATTGCTGGACCAAGCCGGGCTCCAACAGCGGCATCTACTTCCACACCCGCTACCAGCCGCGCGATTGGCCCGCCTACGGCTACGAGGCGCAGGTGAACAATTCCCACGCTGACTGGCGCCGCACCGGCAGCCTCTACGGCGTCGTCAATGTCCCTTACTCTCTCGCCAAAGACGGCCAGTGGTGGACGCAGACCATTATCGTCCGCGGCAAGCGGATCGTGATCAAGGTCAACGACCAGGTCGTGGTGGACTACACCGAGCCGCCCAAAGTCAAAGGCACGCGGCGGCTTAGCCAGGGCACGATCGCCTTCCAGGCCCATGATCCCACTTGCCTTGTGAAGTACCGCAATATCCGGATTCTGCCTTTGGATTGAAGCCCTCAGGCCCTCGGTGAGTCTGAAGGCAAGGAGTCAAAGCGCGCCGACGGTTTCCGAACGGGGCTGCGGAAGCCCGCGCGCCAAGGAGAATCAGCCCCAACCAGAAGAAATCGGACAGAGATATGAGAAAAACCTATGCGGCGCTGTGCGGCGCCTTGATCCTCGGAACGGCGGGAGCGGCATGGGGCGCGCCGCCTATTCCCGACGCCTACAAGACCGGCGGTTTCGCCATCGGCTGCCAAGCCTGGTCATTCAACCGCTTCACCGCTTTTGAGGCGATCCAAAAGACCGCCGAAACAGGCGGCAAGGTCATTGAGTTCTTCCCCGGCCAGGCCCTTAGCCCGGACCGTGAAGACGTGAAGATGGGACCGGACATGCCTGACGAGGCGATCGCTCTGCTCAAAGAACAGCTCAAGAAATACGGCGTTAAGGCCGTTGCTTTCGGCGTGACCGGCATCCCGAGGGACGAAGCCCAGGCGCGTAAATACTTCGAATTCGCCAAGAAACTGGGGATCCGCGTCCTGGTCACTGAATCCACAGAGTCCATCGACACCATCGAGAAGCTCGTCAAGGAGTACGACATCTGCGTGGGCTACCACAATCACCCCCGCCGGCCAAACAACCCCAACTACAAAGTCTGGAACCCCAAGTATATCCTCCAGCTGGTCAAAGGCCGCGACCCGCGCATCGGCTCCACTTCAGACACGGGCCATTGGATGCGTTCGGGCCTTGATCCGGTGGAGTGCCTTCGCCTCCTCAAAGGCCGCGTTATCAGCCTCCACCTCAAAGACCTCGACCGCATGGGACCCAACGCGCATGACGTGCCTTACGGGACCGGCGCGGGCAAGGTGAAAGAGGTCCTGGACGAGCTGCGAGCCCAGGGTTTCCAGGGCAACATCTCGATCGAGTACGAATACGACTGGGACAACAACGTGCCCAAGATCGCCCAGTGCATCGGCTTCGTGCGCGGCTACGGCGCCGCCATCGGCAAGTAAGCCGCTGTTTATTCCTTCTGCACACGGAGCGTCCACGCCGTTGGGCGCTCCGTTTTTTGTCGGACAGAAAAAGGAGTCTTCGCTTGCCTATCGGCCGCTTCGGGCCCTCCGGCAACTTTCGGAAGAAGCGCCTTCTCAGACTGCTCAGCGCTTCGGCCGCCGTCCGAGGGGGAGAGGGCCGAGCCGTTTTTCCTCGGAATTTTTCGGGGCGCAGGCCAGTCTGGCGGCAACCGCCGGCGCCGCCTTGTCGGGCCGGAGCACCCGGCGCAAACCTGGAGGCTCGGCCCAGGCGGCGGCGCGGGTGAGAAGGGGAACAGCCAGCTATGAAAAAGATGAATCGACGCAGATTCCTGGGGCGCGCGGCCGTCTTGTGCGGCGCGCCGGTTTTCGCCGCTCCCTCCGTGTTCGGCGCCAACGAGCGGATTCATATCGGATGCATCGGCTTGGGG
>JAGHDA010000154.1 GCA_021160185.1 Verrucomicrobiota bacterium | reverse complement strand
TCCGCTCCATGTTCCTGAAGCCAGGCGGCTTTTTCCTCTGAACTTGTGCCGGCGACGACCTCGGCCCCCATCAGCTTGGCGATCTGGACGACCATCGAGCCGACGCTGCCCCCGGCGCCGCTGACGTAAACGCGCTCCCCGCGGCGCAGCCTCGCATGACGCGCCAGGCCCGCCCAGGCGGTCAAGCCGACCATCGCCGCAGCGGCAAGCGTTTCGTCGGAGACGTTTTCGGGAGCGGGGTAGAGCCACTTCTCGCCGACCGCAGCAAACTCGGCGAAGGTCCCTTGGCGTCCGAAGACGCCCTGGTTGGAACCCCACACGCGCTGGCCGATCCGGAACTTGCGGGCTTTAGGGCCCAACGCGACGACCTCCCCCGCCAGGTCGGATCCGAGGATATAGGGCCTGGGCAAATCCATCGGCACACGCCCGCTGCGGATGTACGTGTCCACCGGATTGACCGCTGCGGCGCGGACTCTGACCAGAACCTTATCGTCTTCCAAACTCGGGTTGGGCAGCTCGCCGTATTGGATGCCCTCCGGGGGGCACGGTTCATGGATGTACGCGGCTTTCATCGCGGCTTTTGCTCCTGCTCCGGACGGCCCACGCAGTAGAGCCGGCGGTTGGTGCGAATAAAAATCATTCCGCGCGCCACGGCAATGGAAGAACGCGTCTTGTCGTCTCCTTTGTCTCCCATGGGAATCAGCGCGAGCGTCTTGCCCGTGGCGGCGTCCAGGATGGCCGTCTCGCCGCGGAAGTTCATCAGGAAGAGGCGGCCGTCCGCGCCCGTGGGCGAGGCTTCGAACTTATGGCGGCCGGGCGTCTTGACGATCCATTTGACCTTGCCGCTGCGCGGCTCGATCCGAGAAAGGGTGCGGGCCAAGTCGCTGAGGATGAAAAAGTCGCCCTGATAGAAAAGCGGAGTAGGAACGTCGGTGGTGATGTCGCGACGGCCGCGGGTGGTCCAGGCCAGGGCCGAGTCGTCCAGAACGCCGCGGCCCCCGGCTTTCAGGGCGAAGATCGGGCCTCGTTTCGGCGCGCAGGCGAGGATGACGCCGCCGCCGGCCACCGGCGAAGGGATCAGCCGCCAATGCCGGAGCCGGCGGGGATTCCAGGTTCCCCAACGCCAAAGCTCCTTGCCGGTAGCGGCGTCGTGGCCGGTAATGCAATCGCCGCCGACCACGAGGATTTCCTTGCGGCCCGCCCCTTCGAAGGGAATCGGGGTCGAATAGGCCTCGCGCGACTCCTCGACCGCCTTGGTGGGACGCGTCCCGCGCCAGAGGGTCTTGCCGGTCGCCGGATCCAGGGCGAGCAGATAAGATTCGATGGGCCGCCCGTCCGCGCGGCCGCGGCCGCGGACCGGATGGTCGCGTTGGAGCACGGTGTAGTAGAGCCTGCCGTTGTAGAAAGTGGGGCTGGCGCCGTAAGTCCACAAATAGGCGAACTGGCCGTAATCGGCCTCCAGATCCCGCTCCCAGAGCTTGTCGCCGCCGAAGGTGAACGCGAGGGTTTTTCCATTGCCATAAAGAAAGACCGCCCGATCGCCCGCGACGACCGGCGAAGGGTTTGCCAGGTTGCTGAGAGGCCCGCGGCGGATCGAGCCCCTGGCGACCTCGCGCCGCCAAAGAAGCTTGCCGGCGCGCCGCTCGAAGGCCATGGCCACCAAAGCGTTCGCCTTCTCGTCAGTGGAAGAAATGAACACATAATCGCCCCACACGATCGGCGTGGCGGCGCTGGGGCCGGGCAAGGGCGCGCTCCACAGGACGTTTTCCGTCCGCGACCACCGAACAACCAGGTTGGTTTCCTCCGTCGCGCCGTTGAAAAAAGGGCCGCGCCAGTGGGGCCAGTCGGCCGCTTGAAGGGCGCAAGCTCCCCGCAGCGCAAGCAAGAGGGCTAGAATGGGAAGGGTTTTCTGAGGGGAACGAACGAGCTTTCTGGCTGTCCTGATCATCGGGGCCGGTATTTAGTCCCCTTCTCGGGCGGAGACAACCAATTTCGGGCAAAATCGCCCAAGCGCGGAAAGAGCGGGCGGCTCCGGCAAGGAACCGCCCGCGGATTGGGAATCCCGCTTCCTTCTTAAGGGCTTCAAGGCAGCGGCGGCACTTCGGTCCAAGCGCCGTCGCTCTTGCTGCTTTTCACGCACGATTCGATAAAGGCGATGCCCATCCAGCCGTCCTCGACGTTGGCGTACTTCGAGCCGTCGCAGACCACCGGCTGGCCGGCCTTGTACTTGCGCACATCCGCCTCGAAGGAGCGATGCAGGCGGGCGAACGCGTCGTGGAAGGCCTCCGGATGCCCGGACGGAAGCGTGATCTCATCCAACAGCTCCTGCGGCATGTCGGCCGGCAGGAAGCCGTCGCCGGCAGCGACCGCGCCGCGCCAGTAGACGCGATCGGGCTGGCCGTTGAGGTGGACCACCAGGCACTCGGGATCCTCTTGCCGCCACCGCAAGGCGCCCTTTGTGCCGGCGACTTCGATGCCCAGATCGTTCTTGTGACCGATGCAAATCTGGGAGGCCCGCACCAGCGCCTTGCCGTTGTTGCTCAGCTCGCAGTAAGCGGTGAAATGATCGTCCAGCATCCGACCTTCCACAAACGTCTCGAGCCGCGCCGACACCCGCTTGACTTCCAGGCCGGTCACATAACGCAACTGCATCAGCGCATGGGTGCCGATGTCTCCGCCGCAGCCGGAGAGGCCCGCCCGCTTGGGATCGGTGCGCCAGGAAGCCTGCTGGTTGCCGGTTTCCTCCAACTTGGTCGCCAGCCATCCCTGGATGTAGTAAGCGTCAACCCACCGGATCTCGCCCAGCAGCCCGCTGCGCACGATGTAGCGGCTCAGCCGGCTGGTCCAGTGGCCCAGATAAGTGTGCGCCACCGCAAAGGGGATCTTCGTCTCGCGAACTTTCCGGACCAGCTTCTCCGCCTCTTCCAGATTCACCGTCAGCGGTTTTTCGCAGAAAACCGGGATGCCGGCCTCCAGCGCTTTCATCGCCGGATCAAAGTGAACAAAATTGGGCGTGACGATCAGGATGTAGTCCAGGCGCTCCTCCTCCGGCAGCTTGGCCTGGTCCTGAATCATCTCGTCGTAGCTTCCGTAGCCTTTGATCGGATAAGGCCAGTTTTCCGCTTCCTCCAACGCCACTTGCGGATCCGGAAACAGGGCGCCGGCGGCCACTCGCCGCGTGCCGTCCATGTTGATCGCGCGCTGGTGCGGATGCACGATGAAGGCCCCTTTGCCTCCGCCGACCAAACCGACTTTCAATGGTCTTTCTGACATGGCTTATTCTCCTCCTACGCTGTTTCTGTGTTCACACTCGGGGGACCGCCCGACGGGGCGGGCCGCCTTCCTGCGTGCGCGTGACACTTTAGCCAAGAAACGCCCGGCAAGGCAAGGGCCTTTGTCCCTGCCATCAACCGGCCTGAGCCGCGAAGATCAACCGACCGCCTTTCCCCGCGTCATTCGCCGACGGCCCGATAGAACCGGCGGGCAGTCCGCGGCTGGTTATCCTCAACCAGAAAGGAAGCCTCCGCCCCCGCAGGCGACCCGATTCCCACAAGGCTCCACGGGCCGGCGACTTCGGGCGCTGACTCCACTCGATACGTCGCTCCCGCTGTCCCCTCCACCCGCAACAAGGCTCGGTCTTGGGCCGACC
>JAGHDA010000355.1 GCA_021160185.1 Verrucomicrobiota bacterium | reverse complement strand
GTGTATCAATTGCCGGGGCGCAAGCGCTGGTTCATGACCTTCATCGGCTTCGACGGGAAGGGCTACCAATCATTTGTAGCTGAGAGCGCGGATTTGATCCATTGGACCCGCATGCGCCTAGCCATGGGCTACGGGCCGAAGGGGTCGTTCGATCACGGCGGCGTGGTGCTGGGCGCTTTTCTCTACGAGCAATATGACGTCAAAGCGCCGCGCATCCTCAAGAAGCGGAATGGCAAGCACTACTCGCTTTACGGGGCTTACCCGCGCCAGGGCGGATACGAGCTGCGGCCCGGCTACGAAGGCGTGGCCTGGAGCGAGGACGGTCTCACATGGAAGCGGGCGAAAAACGAGCCGATATTGTCGGTATATCAGAAGGATTGCGGCGCGTGGGAAAAGGACTGCATCTACCAACCGTGGCTGGTTGAGTATGGAGGCCGGTACTACAACTTCTATAATGCCGCCAACGGATCCGTTGAACAGATCGGGCTGGCCCTCTCCGACAATCTCCTCGATTGGAAGCGCTACGCCCGCAATCCGGTGATTCCCCATGGGCCGAAGGGCGGCTACAACGAGCGGTTCTCTTCCGACGGCAAGGTGTTTCGGGACGGGGATCATTGGGTCTGCTTCTTCTTCGGCGTGGGCCGCGGCGGCGCGCACATCATGGCCGCCTTTTCGCGCGACCTGTTGCATTGGACGGTCGATCCCGAGCCGCTCTACAAAGCCGGCGGAAACCCTTCCGGATTGGACCGGCAATACGCCCATAAGATTTCGCTCGTGTGGAATCCCGCGAACGAGACCTATTACATGTTCTACGACGCCGTGGGCAACCGAGGCCGGGGCATCGGTCTGATCACCAGCAAACCGCTTTAGTCCGGGCGCGATGTTGAAGAAAACGCTCCACGCCAAAGCCAGTCACGACATGAGCAATACAACACGCAGCCGATGGGCCGCCGCCCTGCTTGCCGCGACGCTGACGGCCGGCGGTTTCCTTGCGGGAACCCGCGCATTCGCCGCTCAACCAGCCGGTTCCCAACCCGCGGCCCCGGCCGAAGAGGAAGCGGTGAAGGCATTGCAGGCCGAGTTTCTGAAACTGAAATTCGGCATGTTCATCCATTTCAACATGGCCACGTTTCACGGTGTCGAATGGGTGGCCGGTTATCCCGATCCTTCGACCTTCGATCCGGGCGGTCCGGTGGACACCGACGCCTGGGCGGACGCGGCCGTCTCCGCCGGAATGAAATACGCGGTCTTAACCGCCAAACATGTCGGCGGCTTCTGTCTGTGGGACAGCCAGTACACGACCTACGACGTGCTGCATCCGCGCTGTCCCTACAAGCAGGACCTGGTCGCCCAATTCATCAAGTCCTTCAAGAGCCGCGGATTGAAGGCGGGCCTCTACTACTGCTGGCGCCACCCCGGGTTCGGCGATCCGAACAAGCACAAGGTGTTGCCGCCGGAATGCGATCCGGCTGCCCATTCGCTCAAAGAGCAGATCGAGTTTCAAAAGGCCCAACTCGCGGAACTGGTCGCCCGTTATCCGGATGTCTTCTATATCTGGAACGACGCGCTCGATCCGAAAGTCATGTCCGCCGAGGAAGCGAGGGCTTTCTTTCACAGCCTGCGGGGCAAGCGCCCCCGCCTTTTGGCCAGCGCCAATTGGTGGAGCTGGGCCAAGAAAGGCACGCCCTACCTGGATATCGCGGTGAAAGAGATGCGCCGCTTCCCGGAAACCAACACGTTTCCCGGTGAAACGTGTTGGAAGCTCGAACAAAGCTGGTTTTGGAAGAAAGGCGCCCGCCCCAAGCCGCCCGCGGAGGTCATCCGGCTGCTGACCACGGCGAACAGCCGGAACTCGAATTTCCTGCTTAACGTCGGTCCCGACCGGCGCGGTAGGATGGAGCCGGCCAGCGTCCGAACGTTGGCTGAAGTCGGCAAACTCAGGAAACCATGAACATCCCGGCATCTTGTTTCAGGACAATCTTCAAGCGGCTGCGGAACGCGACGCCGTTCGCTCTGGCCCCGGCGCTTCTATTCACACGGAACGCGGCGCTTCGAACAGCCACTATAACGGCAATGCCGAAACTTACATGAATGTCGGTGAAGCTATGGGTTGGACCATGGCGAAATTGTTGAACGAGTAGAGAGCCTGAATACATACAACCTTAAAGAGAGCCAAGCTGGACTTATGCAAACACAACGAACCACATCCCTCAATCGGCGGCAGTTCCTCCGGACTGCCGGACAAAGCGCCACGGCGTTGGCTGCGGTTTCCGCCGTCGCCCCCTCAATCCTTTCCGCGCCCTCGCCGAATCGAACCATCGGCGTGGGTTGCATCGGCATTGGAACCCGCGGCGGAGACCTCATGAATGCTGTGGTCGCCGTGCCCGGCGTCAAGGTGGTCGCCGTGTGCGACGTGTATGAAGCGCATCGTCAGAAGGGCCTCCGACGCAGCCGCAACCCCGATGCCAAGGCATATGAGGATTATCGTGAGTTGCTGGCCGATCCTCGGGTGGACGCGGTGATCATCGCCACGCCGGACCATTGGCATTGCCAAATGGTGCTCGACGCGGTCAAGGCGGGCAAAGACATCTACTGCGAAAAAGGATTTGCCAGGACGTTGGATGAGGCCAAGCGGATGCGCGACGCGCTCAAGCGGAGCGACGTCGTCTTCCAGCTTGGGCATCAGGCGCGCCAGGCCACCTGCGCGTTGCGGGCCAAAGAGATTATAGCCAGCGGGGCTTTAGGGCCGATCACGCTGGTGCGCACCGGGCGGTTCAAGCCCTGCTCGCCCGAGCATCCGAACTGGCGATGGTACGGCTACTACAGCCAATGGAAACGCCCCGATCCCGAACAGGTCCGCAAAGCGGTCAACTGGGACCTCTGGCTTGGCCCGGCGCCGAAGATCCCGTGGAACGAACGACACTTCTGGCATTGGCGCTGTTATTACGCTTACGGCACCGGTTATGCCGGCGATTTGCTCTCCCACGAAATGGACTTTGTCCAATACCTCCTGGGCCATGGCATCCCGGACACCTGCGTTTGCGCCGGGCTGCTTGCTTTGCAGAAGGACGATCGCGAAGTGCCCGACACCTGGGTGGCCGCTTACCAGTTCGAGAAGTTGGGCCGTACGGTGACGTTCGAAGGCAGCATGAACAGCAACGACCGCCAGCCGGTGACGCTCTGCGGACGGGATGCGACCCTCCGTTTCGACTCGATCGCCCATGATGTCACTCGGTTCGACATCATCCCGGCTCCGCACAACCGAAACGCGAACCTGCCCAAAGGCTATGAGCGCGGCAAGACGCCTCCACAACCCAACCACATGGTCGATTGGATCCAATGCATCCGGACGCGGGGCGCGCCGAAATGCTCGACGGACGAAGCGTTCATCGAGACGGCCACCTTCCTCATGTCGCTGAAATCTCAGTGGGAGAAACGCATGGTTCGTTGGGATCCGGCGCGAGAAGAGATCGTTTGAACTGATGCATCATGGAGAATTCCGCATGAAGACGCCTATCTTGTCCCTGGCAAGCGTTGCCGCGCTGGCGTGCGTCAGTGCAGGGCAGGGGAACGCGCAAGCCGGTGTATCGTCCACGGCAGGCCGAATCACCTCCCACCTGCGAGGGCTGCACGGCTATATTAGCTTCCACCACGAGCCTCTGCCGCCTCGAGGCGGCTACACCGCGGGGATGGGGTTTTATGCCGCGGTGTGGCCGTTGGTGGATCAACCGCTGGCCAACTTCCAGATCGGTTTGCCCAGCTCGTGGATCATACCGGATAACTCCGATAACAAGGACCATCCGTTATGCCCGGAAGGCACCTTGGCCCGTCGGTGGAAACCGCGCGGCCCCACGTGGAGCAGCGTCTTTCAGACTATCGAAGGCGGATTGGGTTATTGGGCCGGCAATCATTTTCGCTATGGCCCGCCCAAGTTCAGCATGAACGGCACCCCGCAATGCTACGATTACGAGATCGGCTCGCCGGGTTGGTCGTTCTTCTACAGCGACAAAGCCTTGCCCGACGATCGTTTGGGCATCGCCCAGCTCAGCAACCGCCTGCTCATCCCGCCGGACGGGCTGACATTCCAAGGGAACCCCAACGGCGAATTTCTCGGCTACACCTGGATGGCGTTGCCGTTTACGGACCCCACCACTGACGATCCGCCGACGGGTGAACAGAGCTGGACATGTTTCCTTAGCGCGGCCAATTTCAAAGGCCCCATCGCTTACTACATCCCGGAAACGTGGAGCAAGATCGGCAAACTGTTCAACGATCCGTTCCTTTACGGCCGCGGCCTGGATGCTCGGCCTGGCGTCATGGGCGGCGGCGCGATGGAGATCAACACTGTGCCGTGCTTCGACGCGAAAGACGCCAACGGCACAACCTACTCGAAGCTGCCCAAGCTCCAGTTCCCCGTGGACGACCAAGGCCGGGCTTTCCTGGTGCAGGACGTCACATACTACTCGAAGGAGGCGCTTTATGATGACTTCAAAGCCTGGCGCGAAGGGGGCCCGCCTTGCTCCGGGCGGTTCGACAAACGAGGCGCTTTCAAGCCCAAACTGAGCACCCGCACGACGCGGTACGATCAGGCGGGCAAGAGGATCGTCGGCGTCGAACGGGCTTTCGACACGCGGGTGTTCGAAGGAAATGTGTGGGGGGTGCAATGGTTTACCAACAACCTCGCGGCCCCGGGGTTGTTTCCGCAGTATTACAAACACGTAGGAGAGAAACGAGTGGCCGTGCCCGCGGCGGATGTGCCGGCGGAAACGGGCTTGCACGCCCAGCAGTTCAGGTTGGCCCCGCCCGGCAAGGCTTACACGTCGCCGAAGAGCGGCGCCTAGGCTCATCCTGGGCCGGCGCGCGGTCCATACAAGGTCAAACTCCGGGATGGATCGGTTGTCACCTACTATTGGTATCGCTTTGTGGACCAGCCGTCTTTTCAGCAGTGCCACTGGAGCAAGGAGAAAAAGGCCAAGCTGCAGGCCTTCGTGGAGAAGCTTCACGCGGCTTGGCCCATTGACCGGGACTACATGCCGCCGCCTACGCGCGGCAAGCTGGTCGCCCTCGACCCTGCGCTGATCGTGACGCCGCCCAAAGGGCTCGAGGTCGGCTACGTGCCTATCGTTACGCATCAGGAGGCGCAGTGACCATGCCCCGTCTCGTCATCGGCACGAGCTCGAAGAGCCGGAGACCGGCGTTGTATGCGGCCATAACGCCGCTTGCGGCATCGGCTGTGGGTTGCGACGGTTGGCGGCGCGCGCGTCGACCGGCGCCTGTCTTGCCAGCGAAGCCTGGAGTCCTTGACAGCCTCTCTTCCGGCGCCAGCGGAACTGCTGCCCTGACGTTCTGCAGTGCGCCCATTGTGGGAACTAAAACCACAGCCGGGCGGCATGAGCCGGTTGGGCGGAATTCGACGCCCCTGTCGGGAAGTCGTGTCCCTCCATGCGTCTATCGGGTTGAGGCCCCCAATCTTGGATTCAATTGGGATAGACAGGAGGAGATCGGTTGACCAGTCCTGTCCGTAGACAAAATGCAATCGAAAGGAGACATCCGATGAGCAAGCACCATTCAACCCAGCTTACACGGCGTCAGTTTCTCAGCCGGGGGGCGATGGCCGCAGGCGCCGCGGCGGCGCCCTGGCTTGTCCCCGCATCTGCGCTTGGGCGAGACGGAGCGGCGGCGCCCAGCGAGCGCATCGTCATGGCCGGCATCGGGCTCGGCGGCCGCGGTTCCTACGACCTGAGCGTCATGCTGGCCCAGAAGGATGTGCAATGGGCGGCCGTATGCGACGTCCTCAAGGAACGGCGGCAAGCGACCAAGAGGGCCGTCGACGCGAAATACGGCAACGCCGATTGCGCGACGTATAGCGATATGCGCCAGTTGCTGGCCGAGCGGACGGATGTGGACGCCGTCTTGATCGCCACAGGCGACCGCTGGCATGCGCTGGCTTCGATTTGGGCCATGCGCGCGGGCAAGGACGTCTATTGTGAGAAGCCCGCCTGCCTTACGATGGCGCAGGGCCGGATGGTGGTGGAAACCGCCCGCCGGTACTGCCGGGTGTATCAAACGGGCGCTCAACGTCTCAGCGAGCCCCACCATGTCTTTGCCATTGAGTTGGCCCGCTCCGGACGCTTGGGGCCCATCCATACGGTTTACGCCGATTGTCGTTGGCGCGATGGGAACCGTCACGACTGGCTGCCGGCGGAACCGGAACCGCCCAAGGACGAGCTGGACTGGGACTTGTTCGTGGGCCCGTCCCCTTGGAGGCCCTACAACCACGGCTATTTGCATTCCGGGTGGTATCACTTTTACGATTTCGCCACTGATGTGGCAATGTGGGGCGCGCACACGGTCGCCCAAGCTCTGGCCGGTCTCGATATGGAAAACGTGACTTCTATCGAGTTCGAGTATGCGGGGCCGGGCGCGACCATCATGACACGTTTGTCCAATGGCGTGAAGCTGGTGTTGTACCGGACGAGCGGTTCGGTGTGGGAGCCGTGCGAGTATTGGCATGGCGCTTGCGGCGAGCGATTCGAGGGCTCCGAAGGTTGGGCGGCGGCGGCCGATGGTTACTCGAGAACCGAGGTTTCTTCGCCGTCGTTGCTGCTCGATTATAACAAGACGCTGGCGGACTACACCGCCCGGACGCAACGGCCCTTGAGCCACGTGCGGGACTTCCTCGACTGTGTCAAATCCCGCCGAGCTCCGGTGGCGAATCCGGAAGTGATGTATCGCTCCATGTGCATCTGTTTGGCGGCCGACATTGTCGGCCAGTTGCAACGAAACCTGAAATTCGACTTGCAAAAGGCCGAGTTTGTCGGCGATCCCGAAGCCAACCGGCTGCGGTCTCGCGCCATGCGCGCCCCGTACACGGTCTAACGCAATGCCATTATAATCTCCTGTCATGAAGCGCATCTGGTTTATGGTCCCTCTCCTGGTTGCGGCTGTGTCCGCCCAGGCCGCCGAGCGCATCCAGGTTAAACCCAAACAACTTACCCAACGCGTCGGGCAAGCGCCGGCGCGACTGCCGGCGGGCGCGGCTAAGGCGGGTTTTGTCCCCATTTTCAACGGAAAGGACCTCTCCGGCTGGGACGGCGAGCCGGGGTGGTGGAGGGTCGAGGACGGCGCGTTGACCGCTGAAAGCACGCCGGAGAAGCCGTGCAAGGCAGCCACTTACCTCATTTGGCGCGGCGGCGAGCCGGCCGACTTCGAGCTGATTGCGGAGTTTCGGCTCAGCCGCGCCGGCAACTCCGGCATCCAGTTCCGCTCCAAGGCCTTGCCCCGCTGGGACACCTCGGGCTACCAGGCCGACATGAGCGGCGACGGCAGCCTGGTCGGTTTTGTTTACGAACACACGCGCGGCCTGATCGCCGGACGTGGAGAGCAGGTTACGATTCAACCCGATGGGACGCGGAAAGTTGCCAAGCTGGGGGACGCCGCCGAACTGGGCAAGGTTTACAAGAAGGAAGCCTGGAACACCTACCGGATCATTTGCCGCGGTCCGGAGGTCACGGTGTTTCTTAACGGCAAGCTGATGTGTCGGCTAACGGACCGCGACGCGAAGCGCGCGGCGTCCAAGGGCGTCATCGCTCTCCAGATGCATCCTGGGCCGCCGATGAAGGTTCAGTTCAAAAACATCCGGCTGAAGAAACTTCCTTGACGCATGCCGAGAATCGAACCGCTTCGGATGAGACGGCGTGAGTTTCTCAAGATCGCCGGCGGGGCCGCAGGCGGCTTGGCGTTCGCCGGTCTGCCGGTTCTTTCGGCCGAAACCGTCGGGCCGACGCACGTGGACGCGCGGGAGTTTCTCGAGTCGGACGATCCGACGGTTCTGACTTTGGCGCAGCGTGTTTTTGACAAGTGCATCTTGGAAAAACTCCAGCCTCCGGTGGAACCGTTGCGACACATCTGGGTCCGGCCCGGCGGCCCCTACTACAAGGGTCAGTGGATCTGGGACACGATGTTTGTCGTCGACTTGCTGAGCATCCTGCCGGGGAAGGAGAAAGTCATCCGTGAGATCTTTCAGAATTACTGGGATTTCCAGGACCGTTGGAATCAAAGCGCGCCCGATTATGCCCGGGACATGATCACCGTGGCCATCAAGACCGCGCCGCAAGAAGTCCGACGATTCTCGCAAATTCCCATCTTGGCGTGGGGCGTTGAACGGGTTTACCGGCGCAACGGCGACCGGAAACTGCTGGAGCAATGCCTCAGCCGGCTGGAACGGTTTCACGAATGGTTCTGGCGGGAGCGGGATTTGCACAACAACGGGCTGCTCGTCGTCGGCGCCTATTCGGGCAAGCTCCAACACGCGAAGTGGGAGACGTTCGATTACGAATGCAACATGGACGGCATGCGCATGACCGTTCATCCCAAGCGCAAGGGCCCCCACGAAGGGCCTTGGTACGGCGACATCTGCGTGCCCGGCAACACCGCCTATCTGATTTTGGCCGAGCGAAGCCTCGCCCGGCTGGCCGCGATTGTCGGCGACACGGCCATGGCGTCCCGGCGCAAGCGCCGCATGGAAAAAGGCATCCAAGGCATGCGCGATCACATGTGGGATGAAGAAGCCGGCACGTTTCTCTCGGTCAAGCGCGACACCCTCGAAAAGATCCCGGTTGCGACCATCGGCAGTTGGATGCCGCTAGTGGCGGGCGTGCCGACCCAGGCGATGGCTGATCGCATGGCCGAAGTCCTTGCCTCGCCGGCCTGGCAGACGCCGTTGCCTGTTCCGACCGTGGATAGCACCGACCGGCGCTATCGATCCAACGGCTTCTGGCGCGGCGATGTGTGGCCGCCGACCAATTACCAGATTGCTGCTGGCCTGGCCGCCTATGGACACGCCGAGCTGGCCGCCGACATTTGCGACAAGAGCATCGCCAACGCGATCAAGAACGGCATCAGCGAACATTACGATTCGATGACAGGGAGACCGCTCGGCGTCCGCGACTACTGCATGAGCTGCACGTTGGCGACCATGATGCTCGACGGGCTGACACGCAAGCATAAGCTCAAGCTGCGCGACACCCATTCGGGATCGTGAGCGGCCCGAGAACCCTCACGCTATGTTTAAACCGATGTGCAAGGGGTTGGGGACGATCGCGCGGCCAAGAAAACGAAACGGTGGAATGAAGACTCAAGAAACAGACATGAGGCGGGTAATGTTTGGGGCTTGGGCAGGCGCGTCGAAAACCTTGCTCGCCCTGGCGGCCCTGGGCCTTGTAGCGGCCGGATCCGTCGGAGCCGCCTCCGCGCAACGGTCTCCGCGGCCCAATATCGTTCTGCTCATGGGCGACGATCACGGCTGGGAGGAGACGGGCTACAATGGGCATCCGTTCGTCAAGACGCCGACGCTCGATGAGATGGCCGCATCGGGCCTGCGCCTGGACCATTTCTACGCGCATCCGTCGTGTTCCCCCACCCGCGGCAGCGTGTTGACCGGACGCCATCCAAACCGGTACGGCACGTTTCACCCGGGTTGCTCCATCCGGCCGGAGGAAATCACGATCGCCCAGCTTCTGCGCAAGGCGGGTTATGCCACCGCGCACTTCGGCAAGTGGCATGTCGGGCCGGTGAAAGCCGGTTCGCCCACGAACCCCGGCGCAATGGGGTTCGACGAGTGGCTCTCGCACGACAACTTCTTCGAGATGAACCCGCAACTCTCGCGCAACGGCGGTCCGCCGCAGCGTTACGAAGGCGAAGGTTCGGAGGTTATTGTAAATGAAGCGGTCCGGTTCATCGCGAAGGCCGTGAAACGCGGCAAGCCGTTCTTCGTCGTGGTTTGGTTCGGCTCGCCGCACGAACCCTACAGCGGATTGGAGCGGGACCTGGCGCTCTACGACAACCTGCCGCAGGAGTATGCCGCACGGATGGTAAGGCTGACTTCGAACAAAACCGGCAGGCAAGTCCGGCGCCCCCTGCGCGAGGTGCTGCGGGAACGCTACGCCGAGATCACGGCCATGGACCGCGCCATCGGCAAGCTGCGCAGCCGCCTGAAAACCCAGGGCCTGCAACGGAACACGCTGTTGTGGTATTGCGGCGACAACGGCATTCCATCCAGCGGGTTGGCCGAGTCCCGCTTCCGGGGGCTGAAGGGAAAAGTGTATGAAGGCGGCGTGCGGGTTCCGGGACTGATCGAATGGCCGGCGGGCATCCCCAAGCCGCGCGCGACCCAGGTCAACGCCGTCACCAGCGACATGCTGCCCACGCTCTGCGCGCTGGCCGGAGTCAAGCCGCCTGATCGCCCGCTGGACGGCGTCAACCTTGCCCCCTTATTCGACGGCAGGATGACGTCCCGGCCGAGGCCGATCTGCTTTTGGAGTTTCAGGGGCGCTCCAAGACGGGGACAACCCCGGGAGCCTTACATCGATCCGGAGTTGCAGAAAGGCACTACGCCGCTGGTGAAACTGTTGGGCGGGTTGCGGACCCGGAATTTCGTCAATTACCGCTATAAGGAAATCCGGGAAGGAGACTTTACCGGCCCGCGGGCCATCCTGGACAACCGGTATAAACTTGTTATTGATGGCGAGAGGAACAGCGGCGTCGAGTTGTTCGACCTGCAAAGCGATCCCGGCGAATCGAAGAACCTGGTCCACTCCCAGCCCGAGCTGGCTGGACAACTGCAGACGCGGCTGCGCGCATGGCAGGAATCGGTCTTGCACAGCCTGTTGGGCGAGGATTATCGGTGATTTGTTCGTGGTTGCATGCATAGGGACGGTTTAGGCAAATTCGTCCGGGCCTCTGAATATTGCCGGCCGTGCAAGCGAGCGGCGCCGCTATGACCCGTTCACTCCGCGTCTTCGCGCTGATCGCGTTGGCGGTCGCCGGGCGGATGACGCCGACCGCCGCGGCAACGGCGGCCGGGCAGGCGGCGGCTCTTCGCGAAATGATCCGCGGCAGCAGCCGCGACTACACCTTTATGTGGTGGGCGCATGGCTGGCGCGGGCGCAAGGTCCGGTGTGTGCAAACCAGCGCGTACGCTCTGGCGCTGGATGTCGAGAAGGTGCGGATCACGCACTTTGGCCCGATTCAAACACCGTTGCCCTACACGGCGGCGGTTGGCCGATCGAACGGCGTTGTGTTTGGCTTGCCGGCGGCTCGGTTGGCGTTGTCGGTGGTTGTCGGGGACGCCGCTTACATCTGTCGAAGCGGGGATCGGCCGCGACTGATCGAGAGCGGGCGTTTCCTGCAACGATCGGATTTGCGCCTCCGCTTCGTCAGCAAAGAAGGAGCTGCGTTGCCCGCGGACTGTCGGCTGGAGATGGTCGCCTGGCCGGAACGGCTTGCGTTCATCCTGGTCGTCAGTCCGCGCCGGGAATTGAAAGCGGCCGCCGCGACCATCCGCTTCAATGGAGAAGCAGCCTCCACGCCGAAAGCCGATTGGAAGCGGGGAAGCGTGCAGGCCGTCGCGCTGGCGGCCTTTGAAAAGCAGGCTTCGTCCGCGCAGAACCAGCTTTCCTTGCAGGCCTGGACTTTGCCCGATGCGAAAGCGCTTTCCGTGGAATATGACGGCGCGCGAGGTTGGCACAAAGTGGAAGTCCCGCCGATCCGGCCTTTTGTGAGGGATACGGCCAGCCTTCAACGCATTCGGCTGCGGTTGAAGAACCCCGCCGATCGACCCCGGGCGCTGCGAATCAATTTCGCCAATGAGGGCAGCGTGCCTGGGATCGCCGGCCTGGTCCCGCTGTTGCGTGACCCGGAAGGCAATCCGCTGCCGATACCTGTGCA
This sequence comes from Verrucomicrobiota bacterium, assembly GCA_021160185.1. Lineage (GTDB taxonomy): Bacteria > Verrucomicrobiota > Verrucomicrobiia > Limisphaerales > CAZBKV01 > JAGHDA01. The sequence goes on along the minus strand of JAGHDA010000355.1, from coordinate 1,210 downwards.
AATTTCAAAGAACAGGCATCGCAAGCAAGGACAGACCCTGTTGTATCAGGGCCCTTGGCTGCATGCGATCACGCGGCTGTGGGTTCCTGCGCGTTTTGTCGGCGAGCTGGAGTTTTGCATCGCCCGCAACTTCTGGGGCGCGGCGCCTGTGGCGTCGCACGCCCAGCTTTGCCTGATCGGCTGGGGCGGCGACCAGTTGTGGGACCAGGCGGCGATCGGCAGTTGGGGCGAAAGCATCTGCTACGATCCGGACGTCGGCCTCGGGCGATCGGTCATTGACGATATGCGCCCGCTGATGGTCACGCAGATGAAGACCCGAAACGGCAAGTGGGGCTGGTCCAACAACGTGGGGGGCGGCGATTTCCTCGTTTACTTCGATGAGGCCAACCGAAAGCAATTCCTCACCCGGATGCGCGTCGCCTACCTGAGCCAGGGGCCGAATCTGACGGATGTGATCTACTCGGGGATCAGCGCCGACGGCCACATCGCCGCCGCCCTGCGGGTCATGACCCCGCGCTGCGACGACCTCAACCGCGCCTATCACCACTTTCGCTATGATGTGCTGAAGCCCACTCGTTTCCGCCGTCTGGCGTTCTACCAGCTTGGCGCCGACCGATATAACGATCATCAATTCCGCAAGCTGGCGCGGGGCAATGAAAAAGGGTTGCTCGAGGAATGGCCGGCGGTTTGGGGCGGCCGCAAGTATCGCCGAAAAGACATCCCCTGCCCGGGCGCGGCGCCCTGGTTTTCGCTGCATGAAGCGATCAGCAAAGACGCGCAGGGCGGCGCCTGGGCCAACCGCGGCCTGGTCATCCGCTCCTGGAAAGCGCGGCTCGGCGGCAGGGATTGCCCGCCTGTGGCGGCCAGTTTTGGCACGGAGAATCATGTTCCCAGTTGCAACCTCGAACTGGTTCCGCCCGCGCAAGTCACTGAACTGTTGCCCGGCGATTTCGTGGAAGCCGCCGTGGAACTGCTCGTGTTGCCGCAATTCGCCAAAGACTACTACGGCCCCAACCAACAATTGCGCGCCGACCTGAAGAAGAGTGGCAATGCCTGGCGGCCCGTGTGGCGCCAGGCCAGGGACGGTTCGCTCCGGACAACCGTCTTCCGGGGGAAACTGGTGCAATCGTGTCCTCTCGTCATTGCAGTCGGTCCGGAACAGAAGGCCGAGTTCAGCATCTTGGGCGGTGTGGGCTACGCGCCTATTGCC
>JAGHDA010000016.1 GCA_021160185.1 Verrucomicrobiota bacterium | reverse complement strand
GCAATTTCATCGTGCCCGTCCTCGTGTGGTTAGGATTCAATCCGAAAAAGGCTTCAGGAACGACGTCGTTTATTGTCATTTTCTCCTCCTTCTCGGGATTTCTTGGCCATGCCACCCTCGGCTCGGTCAACATCCCTCTTCTCGCGGCTGCGGGCGTCGCTTCGATGGCGGGCGCGGCTTTGGGGGCCTACCTCCTGAGCGACAGATTGAACAGGAGCCAAGTTAAGATGATCATCGGCCTTATCCTTTACGGGATCGCCGCCAAGATGATCTGGAGCTTGCTTCATTTGCCTAAAAGTTGAACGGGGGGTGAAGAGGCTGCTTCGCGCTCTCTCTGGGCGGCAGCCGGCCGGAGACTGAGAAAAACTGTTGCAGCTTGAACGGATTTTCGCCATGACCCCGGGTTATGGGCAATCTGCTTTACCTTTATGCGGGCCTGATCGGCTTGGCCGCGGGCATGGCGGGGGGGTTGTTTGGAATCGGCGGGGGGATCATCATGGTGCCGGCGCTGACTTTGCTGCTTAAGTTGGACATCAAGACAGCAGTGGGGACTTCTCTTTGCATTATGATTCCTTCGGCCTTGACGGGGGCGCTCAAGCATTTGGCTTTGGGGCATGTGCATGCGAAGGTGGCCCTGTGCGTGATCCCCACAGCCATTGTGGGGGCGTATCTGGGCGCTCAGGCCACCGGTTGGATCAGCGCGGAGCATCTTCGTCGAGCTTTCGGCGTCTTGCTGTTGGCGGTGGGGGTGAAGCTGATCCTCGGGAAGTGAACCCCGATTGTTGCCATCTTTATCCCAATTGACGAAGGCTCGGTTCGGGAGCATCTTGGCCGGGCGGCCCCGTAGAGGGGGGAAAAGAGTACGCCGGGAAAGGGGAAGTCTATGAGCGCCATTAACCGAAGAGAAGCCTTGAAGAAAGTCGCTGTGGTCGGAACCGCGGCCGCTGCGGCGGGAGCCGTTGCCGCGAAGGCCCAAGCCGACGTCTACAACTTTGCCAACGAGGAAGACCAGGTGGAAGTGGTCGGCGGCTGGCTGACATCGAAGAAGGGCAACAAGCATATGCCGATTGTGAAGGTCGAGCGGGAAGGGGACATAGCGACGATCGCTGTGGAGGTGAAGCATCCGCAGGGCGCGATGCATCATATTGAAGCGGTTCACTTGTACGATGAGGACAGGCTGTTAATCGCTTCGGCCTATTTTCACCCTGAGCGTTCGAAGCCGAAAGCGACGTTCGCCTTGCGCGTTCCGCAGGGCGCGAAGCTGTTGGCGGTGGGGGACTGCAATCTGCACGGGTTGTGGTTCACCGAATTTGTCGTCTGAGTGGGGACAGAGGGGCCGGGATTGGTTTGCTTTTTGGGGCGGCTCTTGACAGAACCGGCGGGGTGGTTATTAAGGAAAATTAGGGATTTGGGTTCGGGTGGCAGGACGTTGGTTTCCAGGGGTCCCCCACCCCGACCTCCTTGGCGACTGCCGCCCGGACCCCGTTCTGGAAGGCGCTGAGGCGAAAAGAGTTCCATCCGGGCGTCGGCGCTTTGCTTCCGCGGGTTCCTCACCCCCTCCTCCTTGGCTGTCGGCGTCCGGATGGCGTGTCGCAGGGTTGTTTTGCGGTCAAGTTCAGCCCACGCTCCAATCCAGTTCTTCTTCCCATTCGCCGTGGAGCAGGGCCATCACTACCACGTCTTCAAAAACTCCCCACTTGCGGACTCGTTGACGGAGGAGACCTTCGCGCTTAAACCCGGCCTTTTCCAGGACCCGGCCGGAAGCGGCGTTGCGCACCATGTGGTGGGCGCAGATCCGGTTGAGTCGGAGCTGAGTAAACGCGAAACGGACCGCGGCCATCACCGCTTCGTAGGCGTAGCCGCGCCCCCAATAGGGGACGCCGATCCAGAAGCTCAGCTCCCCCTGGAGATTATCCCGTTCGATGTCCCGCACTTCGATGGCTCCAATTACAAGCGGCTCTTTCCGGAACTGGACGGCGAAGGAAACGTCCCGCCCCGCCTCGAAGCGTTCCTTTCTGGAAGCGATCCACTCCCGCGCCAGCTCGAGCGGGTAGGGATGGGGAATGGAAATCATCGTGTCGGCCACGCGCCGGTCGCCGGCCAGCTCCACCAGCCGCTGCGCGTCTTCCGGCGTCCAGGAGCGCAATTTCAACCTTCCTGTTTCGATTTCGGGTTGCATGGTCGTTCCGCCCGGTTCGCCTGCTTTTGATCCTACCAAAACTGCCACGCGCCTTCCCGCACGACCCATAAGCCGAGGAGCAGATTGGTTGCGCCGTGGGCCAGGATCGCGTCCCCGAGCCGACCCTTGCGGCAGACCAACGCCTGGTAGGCCGCTCCGCAAAGGATTCCCGCCAACCACTCCCTATGCGCCAGGCCGAAAATCGCGCTGGCGGCAAGGAAAGCGGTCCAAGACCATTCTCGCAGCGCCACCTTTTCAAACTGCTCCTTCTGCAGAAAACGGTAAAGAAAGGAGCGGAAGAACGGCTCCTCGATGAAAGGGATCACCAGGGCGCTTCCCAGGATCCGAACCCCTACAAAGAACCAGGCCAAGGCGCTTTGGCCGTAAACGGCGAACGGGTTCCATCCGCCGCTGTTCTCCGCCAGTTTGGGGTACCACGGATCCAGGCCGACCCAGAGCGCGAAGACGATCGTTCCGACAAGGACGCCGGCCCACGACCAGGCGGGCCGCAGCTCGGGCGCGCGCCGCCACGCCCAGCAAACCAGGCCCGCCCCGATCAACGTCTTGAAGAGGTAAATCCAGTACGCTGAGCCTTCGCCGAACTTGCCCTGAAGGGCGGTGAGGACGACCACGACCAGATAGGGCAGCGCGCGCGGCCACGTCGCGGGGGGCAGCCCGAGTCGCTTTTCAAGAAAGTCGGCTGCTGCTGACCAAGTCGCCTTCACGCCTTGAGCCGCTGATTCCAGGCGCGGGCCGCCCGCGCCGCCAACCGGGAAAGCCAGAAGGCCGGCTTCCGCATGGCTGCGTTCCGGCTTGTCAACTCCGGCGCGATGCCGGCGGCGAGGGCGAAGGGCGAGCCTTTGTCCCCGGCGTTCAGGCTCACCGCGCCGGCCAGAGCCAGGCACGGCTTGCGGAAACGTCGGCACAACCGGCCGACCCGGCCCACGCCCTTGCCCATCCGCACGCTGGTTTCGTCCAAAGCGCCTTCCCCCGTGATTACCAGATCGGCTGCCCGGATGCGCTCCGGCAGCCCCGCGATTTCAGCGAAGAGGTCGAAGCCGGAGACGATTTCCGCGCCGGCGAACGCTTTCAGCCCGAAGCCTAGGCCGCCCGCCGCGCCCGAGCCGGGCAGCCTGGCCGCCTCGGGATCCACGCCCGGAACGGAGGCGGCTTTTTCGGCCAAGCGGCGCAGGCATCCCTCCGCTTTCGGCATCTGCTCGGGCTGAAGCCCCTTCTGCGGCCCGTAGACGCGGGAAGCGCCTTTGGGCCCCAGGAGGCGGTTCCGGACGTCCACCGCCACGCGCAGCGCGCCCAGGGCCGGCGCGCGAGCGGGCCGCTCGATCCGCTCCAGCCGGTCCAGATCGGTCCATTTCCGAATCGGCTTGCCGGCTGCGTCGAAGAAGCGCCAGCCCAACGCCCGCGCCATCCCGAACCCGCCGTCGTTGGTGGCGCTCCCGCCCACGCCCACCACGGAGGCGAGGGGGCGGCGGCGGGCGGCCTGTCGGAGGAGCTTCCCCAGTCCAAAAGTGTCCAGATCGAAGGGGTGAAACCGCCCCGGCGGCAGCAGGGCGATGCCGATCACAGCCGCCGATTCGATGACTGCAGTCCGTCGCTCTGCCGCCCACCACCACCGGGTTTTGAGGGGCCGATGGGCGGCGTCCACCGCGGAGGCGGCGATTTCCCGCGCGCCCAGCCGTTCCCCGAGCAGCGCGCCGAACCCGTCGCCGCCGTCGCTGATCGGCAGCAACTCGATCCGGTCTTTGGGCCGGACCCGCCGCCAGCCTGCGGCGATTGCCTCGGCCGCCTCTTTGGCGCTGAGGGTGCCTTTGAACTTGTCCGGAGCAATCAGGACGCGCAGGCTTTGATTGTTCACCGTTTCCATGGAGGCGTTTCGGGCAGCCGCCGGTTGAATTCCTCGATCAATTCCGCTTCGTAGGCCCCGGCGTATTGGCCGTTGAAGAAACGGTCGAGCGCTTCCCCGTAAAAGCGCTCCCATGAGGCTTCCTCCGCGCCGGGCAGAATCGGGTAGAAGAGCAAGTGGTTGAACTTGGCCGCGCGAAAGTCGCCCGGCGCGTCGCCGATCATCAACGCGCGGCCCGGGCCGTACTTGCCGGCGGCGGCCAGGCGCAGGTGATCCGCTTTGGAGCCAAGCTCCTGGCCCGCGATGAGCCGCACGTAGCCGGTCAGGTTGTGTTCGCGCCACTCCCGCTCCAGCGCCTCCGTGGGCGTTTGCGAGACGACCATCAGGTCGGCCGCAGGCTGCATTCGTTCCAGGCTTTCCTGAACGCAAGGGAAGGGCGGGATGCCGTAGACCATGTCCGCGATCGCGGCGTTGACCGCCTTGGACCATTTGAGGATCGGCGCGAGCGCCTCGTTGCCGCGGCGGATTTCCTCCTCGAGCGTGGCGTTGGTGAGCTTCCTTTCCTTGGCGATCCACGCGTCCAGCGCGTCGGTGGAGGGGGGAGTAACTCCTCGGGCTTGCACTTCAGGCCGCTCGGCGAGGAGGTTGAGCGCGTTGGAGAGCGCCGGGAAGCGGTTCACGCCCCGACTCTTCGAATAGAGATTCACAAACTCCCACACCTCGCGGGCGTATTTGCTGACCGGCTGGAGGCGGAAATGCTTGATGAACTGGGGAGCGAAGCACTCCTTGTGTTTGATCTCCATCGAATCGAACACGCATCCGTCCGAATCGACGCCCACAAAGAACTCGTGCTCCGGCTGGAAATTTTGCAGGGCTTCCGTGTCGTCCGCCATAGTCCTTGGGCAGAGAGCGTGCGCAGCAAGCGGCCTCCCGTCAACCCGTTTCCTTGACGGCGAGGCGCGTCTTTCCGGGAGAATCCGGATCGTTACGAATCGGCGGTTTGGGGGGATTCGGCCGCGTCCGCCTGGGCGGATTCCGCAGGCTCTTCGCCGTGTTCTTCCTGGGCCACCCGAGCGATGTCCTGGACCCGATCGCCGGGGCGCAGGTTGATCAGCTTGACCCCCTGGGTGTTGCGGCCGATTTCGCGGATGCCGGCGGCGCGGATGCGGACCATTTGGCCTCCGGCGGTGATGAGCATGATTTCGTCCCCCTCCCGCGCCGGCAAAGCGCCCACCAAGTCGCCGGTGCGCTCGGTGATGCGCAGGGTGATGACGCCTTTGCCCCCGCGGCTTTGGCGACGGTACTCTTCCAAGGCGGTGCGCTTGCCCACGCCTTGGGCCCCCACCACCAACAGGGAAGTGTCCGGTTCGACCACCGCCATGCCGACGACCGCATCGCCTTTTTGGAGGGAGATGCCGCGCACGCCGGCGGCGGCTCGCCCCATGGGGCGCACGTCTTCTTCGGAGAAACGGATACTCATTCCTTTGCGGGTGACCAGGACAATGTCGTTGTGGCCGCTGGTGATCTTGGCTTCGATCAACGAGTCGTTTTCCTGGATGTTGATGGCGATGATGCCGCCGCGCTTGACATGAGCGAAGCCGGAGAGGGCGGTTTTTTTCACTATGCCGTTCCGGGTGGCGAAGAAGACGAAGCAAGGTTGTTCCCAAGTGCTTTCCTTGTCCTGGCCGCCTGCGCGGGGGACGCGGATCAGGGCGGCGATCTTCTCACCGCTGCGCAGCTCGAGCAGGTTGGCGATGCTCCGCCCTCTGGCGGCGCGGCCCATGTCGGGGATTTCCAACACGCGCTCGACATAGACCCGACCGGTGTTGGTGAAAAACATCAGATAGTCGTGAGTGTTGGCGGCGAAGAGCTGCTCGATGAAATCGTCTTCGTTGACGCCGTTGCGGGTGCTCATGCCGATGACGCCTTTGCCGCCGCGGCGTTGGGCGCGGTAGGAGCTTATGTTGGTTCGCTTGATGAGACCGCGGTGGGTCATAGTGATGATGACGCTTTCATTGGCGACCAGATCTTCGATCGAGAATTCCTTTTCCTCGTCGACGATCTGAGTGCGGCGCGGATTGCCGCGCTTCTCCTTCACCTGCTGCAACTCTTCCTTGATGATTGCGTAGACGCGGTCTTCGCGGGCGAGGATGTCCAGCAGATCGCGGATGTTTTCGATGATCTTGTTGTACTCGTCGCGGATCTTGTCGATTTCCATCGCGGTCAGCTGGTAGAGCCGCAGATCAAGGATCGCGTCCGCCTGCCGCTCGGTCAGGGCGTAGCGCCCGCCGCTCAGCCGTTGGGGGTCGCGGATAAGGATTCCCCACTTCTCGACCTGTTTGCGGGACCAGTCGTAGGCGAGGAGCTTGATCTTAGCCTCTTCACGATTGCGGGATTTGCGGATGATCCGAATGAAATCGTCCAAGTTGGCCAAGGCGACGATGTAGCCTTCGAGGATTTCGGCTCGTTGCTCGGCCTTGCGGAGGAGGAAGCGGGTGCGCCGGAGAACCACTTCCCGCCGGTGCTCGATGTAGCAAAGGATCAGCTCTTTGACGTTGAGGGTCTTCGGGCGGCCCTGGTCGATCGCGAGGGAATTGACGGCGAAGGTGGTTTCCAGCGGGGTGTATTTGAAGAGGTTGTTGATGATGACCTTGGGGATCGCGTCGCGCTTGATCTCGATGACCACGCGGGTGTTCTCGTCCGACTCGTCCCGGATGGCGGAGATGTCCTTGAACTCCTTGATGCGGCCTTCGTTGACGAGGTTGGCGATGCGCTCGACCAACTGGGCGCGGTTCACGTTGAAGGGGATC
>JAGHDA010000243.1 GCA_021160185.1 Verrucomicrobiota bacterium | reverse complement strand
CATTTGCGCGACGGGGCGTTCCTCCGTTTCTTCACGCCGCATGACTTCCCTGGACGGCCCCTGGCAATTCCGCCGGGCCGGCGCGGCCGCTTGGAAAACCGTTTCGGTCCCCTCCCCCTTCGAGGCGCACGAGGGCCCCGGCTTTGACGGAGCAGGAGAGTACGCGCGCGAGGTTCGCCTGCCCCGAACGCCGCCGGGACGCCGCCTGCTCCTCCAATTTGACGCGGCGGCGACGGAGACAACCGTATTCTGGGACGGCCGCGAAGCGGGCCGTCATCTAGGCGGCTGGACGCCGTTTCGGATCGACCTGACCGCGTTGGGAGCGGAGGCGATCGCGCCCGGCCCCCATCAGCTGCGCGTCCTTGTGGATGAGAAGGTCGGGCACAACACCCAGGGCTTCCTTCCAGTGATCGCTCCGCATTTCGGAGGTCTCTGGCAATCGGTTCGGCTCCTCTCCGCGCCGGATCCTTGCCTTGACGATCTGAAGCTCCTGGTCTGGGGCGATCCGGAAACGGGAATCGCGCGGATTTTCGCTCCGCTGCTCGGCGAAGGGCCGGTCCGGGCGGAAGCGGTGAAAATCCAATGGCGCCGGCTCGGAGAAACGACCTGGCAAGCCGCCAGGGCCGGCGTTGCGATCCAGGGGCGCGTTCTGCGCGCCTGGTTCCGGGCGCCGAACGCCGAACCGTGGTTTCCGGAGGCTCCCCGCCTCTATGAGGCGGAAATCCGGCTCAGCCCCAAAGGCGACGCGTTGCGCCGCCGCTTTGCCTTCCGCAGCGTGCGCGTGGAAGGCGAGCGCCTTCTGCTCAACGGCAGGCCCGTGCAAATCCGGGGCCTCCTCAACTGGGGCTACGCCCCGCCGCGCAACGCCCCCAGCCTGGACCCGGCCTTCATGCGGCGGGAAATCGCGTTCGCCAAGGCGCGCGGATTCAACCTGATGAAGTTCTGCCTTTGGATTCCGCCGCGGGCCTACCTGGATCTGGCCGATGAAACCGGCATGCTGGCGTGGATGGAATACCCCACCTGGCATCCGCGATGGGACCAGGCGCACCGGCGGGAGCTGATCCGCGAATTCAACGAATTCTTCGAGAGCGACCGCGGCCATCCTTCGGTCGTTCTGCGCAGCCTTACCTGCGAAACCGGACCCGGAGCCGACTTGGACATCACGCGCAAGATTTACCAAACGGCTCATCGCCGCATTCCCTTCGCCGTGGTGGAAGACGACTCGAGTTGGATCCAGTGGAACCGGATTGCCGACTTCTACGACGACCATCCCTACGGCAATTGCTATGACTGGGCGGCGCGCATTGAGGGCCTCAAGAGCTACATCCGCAAGCGCCGAATCAAGCCGTTGCTCCTCGGCGAGGCGATGGCCGCCGACACTTGGCCGGACTTGCCCGCGCTTTCCCGCCGGTTTGGCGCGGACCGGCCGTGGCAGGCCCCCGCGGCTTGGGACGCTCAGCGCCGGTGGCTCCGCCGCATGGCGCCGCTGACGGGCAAGCGGGCCTTGGCCAGAATACCGCGCGACTCCCTCCGCTACGCCCGGCTCAGCCGCAAATATCAGATCGAGACCTACCGCCAGCTTGCGCCCCAAGGCGGCTATGTGGTCAGCGTCATCCGCGACATCCCCAAGGCGAGCATGGGATTGATCGACTACCTGAGCCGCCCCAAGCGGCCGGCGGCCGAATGGAGCTGGCAAGGCGACCTCATGTGCCTTCTGGACACAGGGGAGGCGCGCCGAAGTTTCTGCGCCGGGGAGACGCCCGTCTTGGCTCTCTGGGCGGGCAATTTCACTCCGGCCCCTTGCCGCTCAGGCCGGCTCCAAGCGCGGCTTCTCGCCCCGGACGGCGCCCTCCTTGCCAAACTCGACCGGCAAGGTCTCGCCCTCGCCCTCGGAGAAACCAAACAGCTCGCCCGGCTCCGGACGCGGCTTCCCGAAACGTCCGCTCCGGAGCCGCTGAGGCTGGAGGCGGAATTTCTGACCGAAAACGGCGCGGCCTCCAACAGTTGGACCCTCTGGCTTGCGCCGCGCCCGAGGCCGGTCGTGCGGGCGTGGGCTGACGAGACCGTGGACGCGCCGCTTCGGGAAGCCCTGGGCCGAGCGGCGATCCTTGCGAAAACTCCGGACGAGGCCGAAGCGCGGGTTTGCCGGCGCTTGACCCCGGCCTCGGCGGCTTATCTGGAGGAAGGCGGCCGGCTCTTGCTCGTTCCCGACGGCGGCAAGGGCAGTCCGCCGCTGGCCGACCACTGGTTCCTCCGCGGCGGGCCGGTGATCGGCCCCGCGGCGGCTCGATGCGGCGCGCCGCCGGAACTGCTGGTCGATCTCCAGCAATTCGATCTTGCCGGAAAGATCATTCCCGAGCCCGGCTATCTCGAGGAAGTGGAGCCGCTGTTGCTGCTTTGGGACACGCACGACCTGGACCGGGTCAAGACCCACGCCCTGGCGTTCTTCGCGCGCGCGGGCCGGGGTCGGCTGGCCGTGTCGGCCCTGCGTCACGAAGGCGCCGGGAACGCCGCTGGCCGATGGCTTTTGGAGAGGCTGCTCCGGCGGCTGGTTCAAGGGCCGCCGCCGAAAAAGGCCTTGAGTGAAAGGCTGTGGTCCCGCGCCAAGATGCGGCTCACGGCGGAAGACATCCCTCTTGCGGAAAAGACCTGGCAATTTCGGCCCGACCCGCAGAACGCGGGGGTCCGGGCCGGTTGGTTCCGCCTCAAAGCCCCCCAGCCGGAGACGTGGCGCCCGATCCGGATAGGGCGGGCCTGGGAAAGCCAAGGCTGGCCGCAACTGGACGGCTGGGCGTGGTACCGGCTTAGGATCCGGATTCCGGCCCGGTGGAAAGGGCGGAAGGTCTGGCTCGGCTTCGAAGGCGTGGACGACATGTACGAACTCTACGTCAACGGCCGGCTTGCGGGGCGTCGGGGCGACCGCGAGCGGGAAATCGACACCTTCAGCGAGCGTTACAGCCACGACATCACGCGGTTCGTCACGCCCGGGCAGGAGGCGGTTTTGGCAGTGCGCGTGTGCGACTGGCGCGGGGCGGGCGGCATCTTCCGCCCGGTCACCTTGAGCGCCGCCCCTTTGCCCGAGCCGGGCGACCTGATCCGATGAAGGCCGGCGGAGCGGGCCACGGAGGACGAAAGCCGTTGCCTTCGGCCGGGCGCGGGCCATAGTGGGAGGCGCGGGATGCGAGTCGTGGTGGGAGTCACCGGAGCGAGCGGCGCGATTTACGCCCAACGTCTGTTGGACGCGCTGGAAACCGCGGGCTGGGAAACGCGGGTCGTGCTGAGCCGCTACGCGCCGCAGGTCATCCGATGGGAACTGGGCGGCGAACTCCGACTGCCCCCCGGCGCTCGCCTCTACGGGCCCGAGGAAATGAGCGCGCCCTTCGCCAGCGGATCCAATCCGCCCGACGCCATGGCGGTGATTCCCTG
>JAGHDA010000087.1 GCA_021160185.1 Verrucomicrobiota bacterium | reverse complement strand
TTCCAGGCTCTGCTCCAAGGCGCGCAGGGCCGCCTGGTCCAGGAAGAGACACGCCTCCCCGCCTTTGCCGGCCGCTTCCCCGACGGCGGCGCGGACTGCGCGCTGGAGTTCGGCCGCGGCGCGGCGGAGACAGCGCTCGTCCCTGACTGTTCTTTCCCGAACCCGCCGAAGCGCTTCCTCCGCGCCCCGCGCAATCTCGTCCCGCAACCGGCGTTGGTAGCCGGGCAAAAGCGCCTCGGGCGGCAGCCGCTCCGGCAACCGGCGCACATCGCGGCTCGGATCCACCGCGCGCGGCAGGTTTTCTTCCTCACGAGCGGTTGCGAGGAAAAAGCACGGCAACGGAGGCTGTTTCGGGTCGGCCAGGTTGGAATCCCACGCGGGAGTCCGCTGCCGGTAGCCGCGCAGATCAAAGTCGTAGGCGACGTAGAGAAGCGCCTCTTCCGCCCGGGACGCGGAAGCGTCGACCCCGAGCCGCTCCAGCGCCTCGGCGCGGACGCGATGGGCCGGCTCGTCGCGAACCAGGTTGACGGCCCAGATTTTCTTCGCCTCTCCCAGGGCTTCGAGCAAGGCGTCCACCGCGCGGGTCTCGATCCGGCTGCGGGAAAGGACCAGGACGGCGGCGGAAATCAAGGAGGCCATCCGCCGCAATAGCTCCAGCCGCTCGCCCCACGCCCAAGGGGCCGCGCCTTCTCCGGCGTCCGGCCGCTCCACGTCGATGCAATCCAGCAGGCACACGCCCCACTCGTCCAGCGCCGGATCGAAGGCGACCAGAAGCGACGCCGCCCGGATTTTGTCCCGTTGCTGGGCCAACGCCCACTCCCGCCCCGCGGCCAGCGGCTCCGGCGCTCGGCCGCAGACCCCTTCGAGCGCCGCGAACAAGACCTCCCGCCGAGAAAACGCCTCCCAGCTTGCGGGGCACCAGAGCGTGAACCGTTGAGAGCCGCTCGCCCGATCCGTCCCGCGCAGGACGCGCCGCCGCCCCGCCTCCGAGAGGAAGGACGCCGTCAAGGAAGACTTGCCCGCGTTCAAGAGGCCGGCCACGGCCAGAACCGGCGTTTCGGCCAACAGCTCGGCCGTCGCCAACAAGCGTTTCAGCCGCGCCGCCGCCTCGGGCTCCGCGGCGGCAAGCGCTTCGAAGAGCGTCCACTGCCGGCGTTCCGGCCAACGCTCCTCAAGAACCGGAGCGGATTCCAACGCCCGCCGCAGGCTCCCTGCGCGCTCCTTCAGCGGGAATCCCCCCGCCCTTGAAGGCTCCGGACGGCGACGCCCCCGGCGGCGCGGAGGAGTCGGGTTCACCTCGGCCATCGGCCTTCCACAATCGGTTTCAGGACGAACCGTCCCGGATCCAGAACCGCGTGACGAATCCGCTTCCGCCGCCACGTGTAGACGACGTGGACCATGCCGTCGCCGGTCTGGATCACGGCGGGGTAGGAGTACTCGCCGGGCTCGTCCTCCAGGATGAGCGCCGCTTGCCAATGGACCGCGTCGTTTGAGACGGCCGCCTGCAACGGGGTGCGCCCGCGCCGGGTGTGGTTGTAGACAAGAAGATGCCGCCCGTCCCGCAGCGTAACTCCGTCAATGCCCGAGTTGGGGTTCGGCAACGACGTGGCCCGAAGCGGCGACCAGCGGACGCCGCCGTCGGCCGAGTCAGTCGAAAAAATCCGCTTCTGACGCGTCCGCACCAACGCGCGGATCCGGTTCGGCCCCGTCCGGAAGAGCGTCGGTTGGATGGCCGCCGTTTCTTTGCCGTCGTTGATCGGCGGCGTGCGCCCCCACGTCTTGCCGCAGTCGCCGGTCCACTCGAAATGCACGCGCCAGCCCCGATGCTCCGTGCTGCTGCCGCACAGCAACATCCCATCGGGGAGGAGTATCGGCTTGTTCTTGATCGGCCCGAGAATTGTGGGCGGCAGGCGGCGCGCCTCGGACCAAGTGCGTCCGGCGTCGGCGGAGATTTTCAGCAATCCCCGCCACTCCCGCGGGCTCGGCCCCGCCTTGTAGAAAAGCAGCAGGGGCCCGCCCGGGACCTGAAAAAGCACGGGATTCCAGCAGGGCTCGCGGTTGCCTTTCGCGTCCGCGCCCACGGCGACTTCTTCGGGACGGGACCACCCCTCCGGCCCTTTTCGGGAGACCCAGATTCCCACATCGGGGCTTCCTTCTTCCGTCCCTCCGAACCAAGCGGCCACGAGACCGGCCGGCGTCTCTGCGATGGTCGAGGCGTGACAGGAGCGGAACGGCGCCTGCTCGAAAATGAATTCCTTGGCAACCACTCCGGGGCCGGAATAGCCGGCGGCCGCCGGAGCGCCCGCAAACCCTTGGCCGACCGCCAGGCAACCCCCGATCAGCCCGACAACCCCGGATGTCCGCAAGTTGCGTCGAAGGCTTCGCATGGGGCGAGGATGCCCAAGCGGCCGGTCCAATGTCCAGGCTAACCGCCCTGCGGCGGCCAAGCTCGCAACGAGAGGTCCGGCCCGCCGGCGGACCGGACGACGCGGAGTCGACGGCCGCCGAATGAACAGCGGCTGCGTTCGCCGGCGCGGCCTCTCAGCGCCAAAGGCCTTCATCGGCCGTATCCATGCGAACAGCCGGTTTTTGCCGGGAGAACCGGCGAGCGGCGCGCCGGATCCCCCAGGCTCCCTTCCCGCTTTCCGCCCCAAGGCGGCTCCAAGAATTTATCCGCAGACCTGGAGGCGGACTCTCAGGTTGCCCCGGCCGGGGCGGATTCGGATAATAGGCGTGTTTCGCATGCACACGCGCGCAAACCATCAGCGGGCTTCTGCGGCGGGCCGGCCCCGCCGCAGAAGCGGAAAGGCCCCAAACCGGCGAAGGCTCGTCTTTTTTGCGGCGGCGCTGCTCTTCGGAGCAGGCGGCGCGGCGGCGGGCGGCGGGCGGCCGCCGGGGGAAATCGATCTGAGCGGCCGTTGGCGTTTGGCCCTGGATCGCGCAGATGTCGGGATCAAGGAGCGTTGGTTTGCCAAGCGGCTGGAGAAATCGATCCGCTTGCCGGGCAGCCTGTCCAAAGCGGGCGTCGGCGACCCGATCAGCACGAACACTCCCTGGACGGGGAGCATTGTGGATCGCTCCTGGTTTGTCGCGCCCGAGTACGCCGAATACCGGCGGCCCGGGGATATGAAGGTTCCTTTTTGGCTTCAGCCCACGACCTATTACAAAGGCGCGGCCTGGTATCAACGCGAAGTGGAGGCGCCCGAAGGGTGGGCTGGCCGCCGTCTGACGTTGTTCCTGGAGCGGCCCCATTGGGAGACGCGCGTCTGGTGGGACGAGCGGCTGATCGGAACCAACCGAAGCCTCTCGACGCCGCACGAGTACGATCTGGGAGTCGTCGCGCGTCCCGGCAGGCATACCCTCACCATCCGCGTGGACAACAGGATGGTCGTGGATGTGGGCGTCAATTCCCACAGCGTCTCGGACCACACCCAGGGCAACTGGAACGGCATCGCGGGGCGGATCGCGCTCCGGAGCGGTCCGCCGGTGTGGATCGAGGATCTGCAGGTTTATCCGCGGATCCGCCCCAAGACCGCGCGCGTTCGCGGGCGAATCGGCAACGCCCAGGGCAAGCCGGGGGCGGGCTGGGTGGTCCTGCGCGTCCGCCAGGCGGGAGCGCCCGCCGCAACCGGCGATGTCGCCCGAAGCAAAATCCGCGCGCGGTGGAACCGGGACGGCGGCCGCTTTGAAGTCGAGATTCCGCTCGGCGCCGACGCCCTATTGTGGGACGAATTTTCGCCTAACCTGTACATGCTCGAAGCGCGATTGGAGCCCGACTCTCCGGCGGGCCTCGAGCCCGCCTCGGCGCGGACGACTTTCGGCCTGCGCGAGTTCAAGGCTCAAGGAACGCAGTTCACGATCAACGGCCGCAAAACGTTTCTCCGCGGCACGCTCGAATGCTGCATTTTCCCCAAAACAGGCCGTCCGCCTACAAAGCTTGCTCCGTGGCGGCGGTTAATCCGGATCGCCAAGGCGCACGGATTGAACGAGCTGCGATTCCATTCCTGGTGCCCGCCGGAGGCGGCGTTCCGCGCGGCGGACGAGCTGGGGATGTATCTGCACGTCGAGGCATCTTCGTGGGCGAACGGATCCACGACGCTGGGCGACGGCAAGCCGGTGGACCGCTGGATCTATGAGGAAACCGACCGCATCCTCCGGTGGTACGGCAATCATCCCTCCTTTGTCCTCATGGCGTATGGGAACGAACCCGGCGGCCGCCGGCATCGGCAATTTCTGGCCCGGTATGTGAAGCATTACAAGAGCCTGGATCCGCGGCGGTTGTGGACCTCGGGAGCGGGCTGGCCCGAGCTGCCGGAGAACCAGTGGCATTCCAGCCCCCAGCCGCGCGTGCAGCATTGGGGCGCGGGACTCCGCTCCCGAATCAACGCCAAGCCTCCGGAAACCTTGACCGACTACCGGGATTTCATCCGCGCGCGCAAGGTCCCGGTGGTCTCGCATGAGATCGGCCAGTGGTGCGTCTATCCCAACTTCGATGAGATCCCGAAGTACACCGGCTACCTCAAGCCGAAGAACTTCGAGATCTTCCGCGACCGGCTCCGCGCGCACGGGATGCTCGCCCAGGCGCGGGACTTCCTGATCGCCTCGGGCAAGCTCCAGGCGCTCTGTTACAAGGAAGACATCGAGTCGGCATTGCGAACGCCGGGGATGGGCGGCTTCGAGCTGCTCCAGCTTCACGACTTCCCCGGCCAAGGCACGGCGCTGGTGGGAGTGCTTGATCCGTTCTGGGACGAAAAGGGGTATATCACAGCGGCGCAGTTCCGGCGCTTCTCCGGGCCCACGGTCCCGCTGGCGCGCCTGCCGCGCCGGGTGTTCACGACGGCCGAAACGCTGGAGGCGGAAATCGAGCTGGCCCATTTCGGCCCAGCCCCGCTCCGCGCCGCGCGGCCCTACTGGAAACTGGTCGGCCCGAAGGGGCGGCCCCTTGCCGAAGGGCGGCTGCCGACCCGCGACATTCCGGTGGACAACGGGATCAAGCTCGGGACGATCCGCGCGCCGCTTCGGGACGCGCCCGCTCCGGCAGCCTGTCGTCTTGTGGTCGGATTGGAAGGGCTGCCGGCGGAGAACGATTGGGGCGTGTGGATCTATCCTGAGAAAGTTTCCGACGCCGTCCCGGAAGGCGTCACGGCGACAAGCGATTGGCGGGAAGCCAAGGCCGCGCTTCGCGCAGGGGGCAAAGCGCTGTTCCTCATCCCGCCGAAGAAAGTCGCGGGCGACCGCCACGGGCGGGTGGCGCTGGGCTTTTCCAGCATCTTCTGGAACACGGCCTGGACGCGGCGTCAACCGCCGCACACCCTAGGCATCCTGTGCGACCCGAACCATCCCCTCTTCCGCGAGTTCCCGACCGACTTTCACAGCGATTGGCAGTGGTGGCATCTGATCCACCGGGCCGGAGCGATGATCCTGGACGGGCTGCCTTCCCGGATCCGTCCGTTGGTCCAGGTGATCGACGACTGGTTCACGGCCCGAAAGCTGGGCCTTGTCTTCGAAGCCAGGCTGGGGCGCGGGAAGCTGCTGGTGTGCAGCGTGGATCTGGAAAGCGACCTGGAGAGCGATCCGGCAAGGCGGCAGTTCCGCCGAAGCCTTCTGGACTACATGGCAAGCCCGGCGTTCAACCCGGCGACGGAAGCGACCGAGGCCCAGATCCTGGGGTTAATCCGGCCCCCGAACCGGGCGGAGCGGCTCGGCTTGGAACGCGCGCTGGCGGACAGCTTCCAGCCAGGCTACGGGCCGGAAAAGGCGGCGGACGGCGATCCGAAAACGATGTGGCACACGGCTTGGGGCGAAGACGCGCCGGGGTTTCCCCACTGGATCGAGCTCCGGTTCCGACGCCCGGTGAAGATCCGAGCCGTGAAGCTCCTTCCGCGTCAGGACGGCAACCCCAACGGCGTCATCCGCGAGTATGCGATCTCAGTTCTCGGCCCGGACGGCGCGCGGGAGGCGGCGCGGGGAACGCTTCCGCCCGGCAAAGGCCCGCATCTTGTGCGGTTTGCCGAGCCGATCGCCGGCCGTCGATGGCGCTTGGAGATCTTCTCCGCGCGCTCGCGCGGTCCGTGGGCTTCGTTGGCGGAGCTGGAGCTGCTGCCCGCCGAGAGCCCGCCTCGCGCGCCGTAGGCCTTCGGGAAATCCGGATTCGGGGAGCGAACGATGAAACTGACCCTGGCGGATGTGGCGGTGTTCGCGGCGTTCTACGCCGTGGTTTACGGATTCAGCCTGTGGAAAAGCCGGCGCGAGGAAAATGCGGCGGATTACTTCCTGGCGGGGCGGAGCCTGCCGTGGTGGCTGATCGGCATCTCGATCGTGGCCGCCAACATTTCCACCGAACAGTTCGTCGGCATGGCGGGCCAGGGAGCGGGAGACATCGGCCTGGCGGTAAGCAACTGGCAACTGATCGGCGCGGTCGGCATCGTGCTGATCGCCTTCACCCTGCTGCCGCGGTTCCTCAAGGCCGGGATCTACACCATGCCCGAGTTCCTGGAATACCGCTACAACGCCGCGACGCGGGCGGTGATGGCGCTTCTGACCGTGATCATCTACGTGGCGGTGTTAGTGACCGCGGTGCTCTATTCGGGCGCGTTGACGCTGGAGACCGTGTTCGGCGTGCCGTTGAAACACGGCGTGTGGCTGATCGGCCTGATCGGAGCGGTGTACACGGTATGGGGCGGCCTCAAGGCGGTGGCCTGGGCGGACCTCTTCCAGGGCGTGGCGCTGCTGGCGGGCGGACTGTGCGCCTTCGCCCTGGGGCTGTGGGCCTGCGGCGGGTGGAGCGCCTTCGCCTCGGCCAACGCGGATCGGCTGCACATGATTCTGCCCGCCACCCATGAAGGGCTGCCGTGGACGGGCGTGCTCTCGGGGATGTGGATCGTGATGGTGTATTACTGCGGGCTGAACCAATTCATCGTCCAGCGCAACCTGGCCGCCCGCACCTTGCGCGACGGCCAGCTCGGCGTCATCTTCGCCGCGGCGCTGTGGCTCCTGGTCCCCTTCGCCATCGTCATGCCCGGCATCATGGCGCGGCAGTTGTACGGGGCAGAGATGACGCGGCCGGACGAGGCCTTCCCCACGCTGCTCAAGCATCTGATTCCGCCGGGCTTGCGCGGCTTCATGTTCGCCGCCGTGGCGGGAGCGGTGGTCAGCTCCCTGGCCTCGATGCTTAACTCGGCGGCCACAATCCTCACGATGGACGTCTACGCCAGGTTGATCGACCGGCGCGCCCCCCAGAAACGGCTGATCTGGATGGGGCGATTTTTCACCGGCGCGTTCGTCGCGCTGGGCTGCCTGATGGCGCCGGCCCTGACGGACCCGAAGTTTCGCGGGGTTTTCCAGTTCATCCAGCAATTCCAGGGCTACATCTGGCCGGGCGTGGCGGCGGTGTTTCTTTTCGGCCTGATGGTTCCTCAAGCGCCCGGCGCGGCGGGTCTGGTCGGCTTGCTCTCCGGCCCCCCGCTTTACGCGCTGTTCCAGTTCCTGGCGCCGCAGATCCACTTCCTGATCCAGGTGGCCGTGGTCTTCCAACTGGTCTTGCTGTTGATGGGGCTGACAACCTTCGCGTTTCCGCTGCAAACCCCCCGCAAGCTGCCCGAGCGCGAAAACCTGGATGTGCGCGCCGACCCGCGGGTCAAGGCCGCGGGCGCGGCGGTGCTCCTGGGGGTGGGCGTCTTCTACCTCCTTTTCTGGTGATCCCTCGCCCGCAGGGCGTTGGCCGGCGGCCTGGGGAAACCGTCAGTCTTCCTCTCCAGGAAGGCTGAGCTGGCGGATTTCGGGCAACGCCTCCCGACCGGCGATGCCCTGAATCCCTCCGTAGAGCATGGCGGTGTGCTCGATGGCGCGCCGGAGCTGTTGCTCCCGTTCCTTCCATTGCCGCGCGAAAGCCCGCTGCTCGGCCGCCAGTTGTTCCTGCAGCTTGACGAACGCCTCCACGATGCCTTCGATGCGCTGCCGGAACTCGACGCTGCAAAGGTAGTCGTAGAGGCGGTGGGTCTTTTCTTCCCGCCCGGACTGCTGCGCCCGCTGGACGGCGGCTTGGATCAAGCCGTGGCGCAAGGCCGAGGCCAAAGCGGGCGCAAAGAGCGGCGCGCACACCCAGACGCCCTCCACCTGGCCGATGCCGCGAACGGCGGGTGGAAGCGCCGTGGCCACCAGCACGGCGCACTCCGCCCGAGCCTCCCTTTGATCGTCCTTGAGCTTCTGGATCCAACCGGGCGACCAGTTCCGCGCTCGCTTGGCTTCCCAAAGAATCTGGCCGCAATCCAATCCGGAGCCGGCGCGGACCCGCTGTTGGATGTCCGCGCCGTGCTGGCCTTTCTTCACCTCGAAAATTTCGTCGGCGGGAAAGGCGCGCCGGAGCGCGCGCTCCAGGTCCAGCTCCAGCGCCTCGCCTTGAAGCTGCATGGAGCCTTGCTCGGCGCGCTGCTTGAGCTCCTCGATCTGCCGTCGAAGCGATTCGATCAGCTCTTCCTTCTCGGTGAGCTTGAGGCGCTCCTGTTCGGCGGCGCGTTGGGCGGCTTCCTGGGCGACGCGCTTGCGTTCCTGGTCCAAGCGGCGCGCCACTTCCAGCTCCAGGCTTTCCCGGGCGGCCTCCAACTCGCGTTCCTTTTTGCGCAACGCCAGCTCGGCTTCCTGGGCCTGGCGAAGCTTGGCCCCTTGTTCCTCAAGGCGGGCGCGCAGATCGGTCAGCTCCACGCGAAGCCGTTCCTCGGCCTCCTTGAGGGCGGCCTCCCGCAGCTTGCGCCGCTCGGCTTCCACTTGCCGAGCCACCTGTTCCTCCATGGTCCGGGCGCGCTCCTCCAAACGGGCCTTTTCCTGGGCCAGGCGCTCTTCGCGCTTCGCGATCGCGGCTTGAAGCCGGCTCCGCTCCGCCTCGAACTGAGCGCCCAACTCCCGGCGAAGCCGCTCGGAAACGGCTTTGGTGAGCGGGATTTCCGTCCCGCACTTGGGACAAGTGATCGTGAGCTCGCTCATCGAGCCAAGCCTACACCGGCGCGGCCCTCGAAGCGACTTCGGCGACCGACGTCGGCGCGCCGGGGACGCCGCCGAGGAATCGGATCTCAGGGAGCTTGGGGCGCGCCCGGTCCGGGCGCGGAAGGAGAGGCCTTCGCGGCCGCGGCGGGAGGAGGTTGCGGGGGCGCGGGCTTCTTTTCCCTCCGCCCCCCGAACAGGTAAAAAAGAATTGCGTTGAGGATGAGCAGCCCGAACATCACCGAGTAGAGAATCCACTGGGCGCGCCGGGCCTTGCGAAGGTCCTCCTCAGAAGGCTGGGGCGAGCCGCCGGCGGGCGCTGGATTATAATCATTTGACATCGTCATTCACGCCGCTTGCTGTCGATCAGAATCGTCACCGGGCCGTCATTGACCAGCTCCACTTCCATGTGCGCGCCGAACTCGCCGGTTTGGGGCGGCTTGCCCATGTCGGCGGCCAACTGGCGACAAAACGCCTCGTAAAGCGGGACCGCTGTCTCCGGCTTGGCCGCGCCGACGAACGAAGGCCGATTGCCCTTCTTAGTGCTGGCAAAAAGGGTGAACTGGCTCACGACAAGCGCTTCTCCCCCGATTTCCGTGACGGAGCGGTTCATTAGCCCCTGTTCATCGCCAAAGATCCGGAGCCGGGCCAGCTTGCCGCTGAGCCAGCGGATGTCTTCCTGCGTGTCGGCCGGTTCGACGCCCAAGAGGATCAGCAAGCCTGGGCCGATGGCCGCGCGCGTCGCGCCGCCGATCCGCACCGCCGCTCGCGAGACTCGTTGAACCACAGCGCGCATGGGCTCTTCGGGCAGGCGGACTCGCCTTTTTCAGCTTCGCGGGCCGATTCGGATCAGAACCGAATGATCACCCCGCCGGAGCCGTAAACGGCCTCGCCGATGGAAAGAGTGGCCCGAGAGCCGCCGGCCCGGATGTCGGTGTCTTCCAGGAGCTGGTATTCGGCGGCGGCGTAGATGCCCACTCGTTCGCTCAAGTCCAGGCTCAACTGGCCCCGGGCGTAGCCTCCCACCAACCAATCTCGGCTGGTCTTCGATCCGCCTTGATTGCGGCGGGAGCTGTCTTCGAAAACCAAGGTTTCGCGAACAGTGAAGTCGGTGTCCAGATATTGGACCAGGAGACCGCCGCTGAGTTGAAGGGAAAGCGGCTCGCCCATTGGCACGTCGAGGAAAGGGCCGAATCGGATCCCGTAAGCGTCGGTGTCTACGCTCCGGGAGCCGGTCACAGTGACCGCGCGCGTCTCCACATTCCTGGCGGGCTCGTCGCCGATTTTAGGGCCTGGCCCCTGGAAGGATCCGTGGTAAGGCGCCGCCGGCGGCACTATGCCCCCGAGGCTGAACGTGTCGGTGACCGAGGTGATCGTCGTGCCGAAGGAGCGGGCGTCGTCCAAGGAAACGGCCGTGTAGCCGAACCCGCCCTCCAAGCCCCACAAAGCGCCGCCGAACTTGCCGATCACGCGGGAGACGCTGATTTCCCCGCCCGGATGGGGATCGTCAGTGATGTCTTTGCGCTGGACGGCGGACATGCCCGTAACCGCATGCATCGAGATGGCGTCGTTGGATAAATCCACTTGCGCCGGGTTTTCGTACCCCCAGTTCCACGTGCGCCCTCCCTGATTGCCCGTGCTGTCCACGCGCACATAGCCGTCGTCATACTCGCGATCCACGCCGCCTCCGGCGCTCGGCCCCGGATTGATGGGCGCCAAAGCGGGGGCGGTTTCGAAATCCACCTTGATGTTGAATCCGAATCGCGGTCCGAAGGTCACCCGCGTCGGATAGTAGACATGCTGGGCGCGGGCCGCGCAGGCCGCCGCCGCGCAGGCCGCCGCCGCGGCCGCCCATCGCAGGTTCCGCTGACCCGTTGATTTGCAAGAGCTCTTCATGGTTCTGATCGATTATGGGTTCGGCAATTCCAACACGCGATAAAACCGCGAACGTTCTTCCCCGGGCCGAGTATGCGTTTTCGGGGGGCCGTCGTCGAGCCATTGCACTGCGTCGGCGGCGGCCGGCACGCTGGGCAAGGCGGTTTCCCACGGTTCGTCCCACGAATCCCGGTACTGAATGAGGTAGCGCCGACCCGGCTTGCTGCGGAACTCGAGCAGGAACCTGCCCTCGTTGAGCTGCCCGCTCAGAATCATCGGCGCGCGGCCGGTGACCGGCGGCACGGGCTCGCCGGGGATAGGCGGCGCCGTTTCGGGCTCGGTCGGCGCGGCGGCGTAGTCCACCACGAACGCGGCGTACCCGTTGGGGTGGTAAAACTCGATGAGGAAAACGACGCTTCCGCCCGGATCCACCGGGCCGTCGTATTGGACATAGGGCAGGCCGTTCGTAGTTCCGCGCCCGTTGTAAACCTGGGCCCCTTGAGGCAGGCCGGAAATTATCAGCCGCACCGCCGGAACCGGGGTCTCGCCGGTGTTGACGTACCGAACCTTCTGTTCGATAAGGCCCGTTTGGGGGTTGAGCCAGAGGTCGCTGAGAACTTCCACTTCCCGCGGCGGCGGCGGCAGCACGGAAGCAACCCACATGGCTGCGTCGTTCTCCGGATTCGGATCCTCGAAAGCCGGCGCGGGCGGCGGTTGATTCGTGTCCGAGCCCTCGGAAGGCGGAAGAGCCGCGTAGACCCTCGCCTGGTTGGTTAGGGCCCCTGTTTCTCCGGGATAACCGCGGATTTCCAATGTGGCTCCTTCTCCCGGCGCCAGCGTTTCCAGGCGGAGAATCAGGTTGGTCGGCCCGGTTTCCAATGCGCCCATGGACGGAGTCGCCTCATCGAGAGCGAAGCTCGCCGGAAACCCGCTTTCCAGCGCGACGTTGGTCGCCGTGTCGGGGCCGAGGTTGGTCACCGTCAGGGTGTAGACAAGGAGATTGGTGAGGAAAACCGGCTCCGGCTCAGCCGCAATGGTCGCCGCCAGATCCGCCGCGGGCAAGGGGCCCGGATCATTGTCGAGGATTGTCCCTGCAGCCGTCAGGTTCCCAGCCAACGCTCCTTCCACATCCCCAAGCATCAGCAGGAAGGTCTCCTCCGATTCAGGCGCAAGATCGCCGAGGATCGGAACGAAAACCAGCGTCTGAATTTCGCCCGCCGGAATGCCGCCGATGCCGGAAACCGGCTCGTAGTCCGTTCCCGGCTCCGCTTCCGCCGCCTCAGTGCGGTAGGAGAAGGTCACCGTCCGATCCGCGGGGGCCGAAAGCCGCACCGGAAAGGCCATCAGGACGCTCCCCGCGTCCGGCTCCTCAATCGAGGCGGCCTCGACGCTCAAAGCCGGGGTTTCCGAGGGAAGCAGTTCCACGCCCAGTTCCGCCTCGTCGTTCAATCGTCGCGGCCCCGGATCGACCGTTCCTGCGCGAAAGGAATAATTTCCGGCGTCCTCCCCCTGGACGGCCAGCTCCAAAACCGCCGGTCCGTCGGCCGGGATCGAGAGATTGCGCCACACGAGGCGGCCGCCTTGTTGGTCAACTCCCGGCGGCGTTTCCACCAAGTCAAGGCCGGGGGGCAAAACGATCCAGGCCTCGATCCCCTCAGCAGCCGCAGGCTCGCCGCTCGAAGCCAAAGCCCTGTGGAGGGAAAGCCGGATCGTAAAGGGCTCGCCCGCGACGGCAGGACTCGGCTCCGCTTCCAGCTCGGGCCACACGTCCGCAAAGTCGCTCAACGCCAGGACAACCCTCCGCGCGGCCGAAAACTCCGAGGTGTTTCCCTCCGGATCCGTAGCCGTGGCGGCGAGGCTGTCCAGGTCGCTCAACCCGGCGTCCGGCAGGACGGTTTCGAAACTCGCGGCGCCGTCGGCGTCGGCGGTCGCCTCCGTCGCGCCGAGGAACCGCTCGCCCTCGCCGAAGCCGGAAGGGTCCGCGCGGCCGGAAGCGAAGAACTCGATGCGGAACGTCCGGTTCGGCGCGCTTTCCAGAACGCCGCCTGCCTTCAGCCCCTCGTCGGCCAGTTCGCTACGGGTCAGGACCGGGGCGTTCTGGAGACCGTTCGGCCCCTCGTCCAGGTCGTGCAGGTCCGACGGAAGCGGCGAGAGCGTCTCCGGCCCCCCCAGCTTGACGCCGAGCCCGGCGTTGTCGTGGATGGCGTTGCCCTCGATGGCGTTGCCGTTGCCGGCCAGGACCTGAACGCCGTGGGCCTCGTTGAAAGCGATGCGGTTGCCTTGTTCGGGGTCGAGGCCGCCCACGAGACTGGTATGCCCGGCGATTTCCACGCCGTCGCCCGCATTGCCCGCCGCCGCGCCCGAAGGCAGTTCGCCGATCCAGTTGGCCTGGATGATCGTCCCCTCCACAAGGCTCGCCGGCTCGCCCACGCGGATTCCGTCGCCGTGGTTGAATACAATCAGATTCCCCTCTCCGACGCGGCCGATCTGATTCCCCGCCCCCGCGCCGCGCAGCCGCACGCCCGGCCCTTCGTTGGGCAAGGGCGCCAGCCCCGCCGAACAGCCGATTCGATTCGCAAGGACGAAGTTGCCGCTCGCTCCTCGGCCAAGCTCAATCCCCGGCCCCAGGTTTCCCGAGATCAAGTTGCCCGCGCCGTCCTCGCCCACCCGGTTTCCGGAGCTGAAGAGGATCCGCACGCCGGGGCCGCCGTTGGGGCGCGCCGCCTCGCCCGCGGGATCCGCGCCGATGAAATTGCCCAAGACGCTGATCCTCTCGCAATCCGCAGCCGAACCGTCGATCTCCACTCCAACTCGGGCGTTGGCGGAAATCACGTTGCCCTCGCCCGGCTCGCCGCCGCCGATCTGGTGGCGGACCCCCGCTTGGATCCAAACGCCCGCCGCGTTGCCCGCGGGCTCGCCGGAGGGCGTCAAGCCCAGGAAACAACCCTGAACCACCGCGCCGAAGTCGTTGCTGATCAGGACGCCCGCGCCGCCGAACCCGTTCGTATCCGCCAGGAAACCGGTGATCGCCAACCCGCGCACCTCGCAATCCGGCGCAAAGAGCCGCAGCCCATCCGAGCCGGGCGGCGCTTGCGCGCCGTCGAGACGGACGCCGGGCGCGGACGCGCTTCCAGCGGCAAGCCCCCCATCAATCACCAGGCTGTCAGTCACCGCGGGAAGCGAATTGGTCAGAAAGATTGTCGATTCGTCGGGGCCCAGAATAAAGCGGATCACGTCCCGCCCCGGCGCGGCGTTGGCTTGGATCAAAGCCTCGCGAAGCGAGCCGGGGCCTCCGTCCCCCGGCTGGGTGACCAGGAAAGTCTCCGCTGCGACGGCCCAGGCTGCGATCCCGTAAGCCGCGGCCAGGCGGGCGAACCAAACTCGTTTCACCCTCCCAAGGCGTTTCCTCATGCGCTCATTCAACGCTCCGGTCTCGTTTCCCGCCAGTTCAAAAGCTTCCCCGCCGCGCCCGGCGGGAAGGCGCGGCCGAGGCAAGATCCTGTCTTTACTCGGATCGGGCGGCGGCGTAGGCGCGACGTCGCTCGGGGAGAGCCTTTCCCAGATGCTCCGCAAGGAGGGCTCCCGCCCACCGCTGCAACGCGGCGCGGCAGGCGGCGCCTTCCGCCGAGGACTCGGACGGGTCGACTTCGCAGGCAGCGCCTTGCTCCGCAAGCCGGCGCGCGAGGCGGCGCGCCGGTTCAGAGAGAGGCGTCCGTTCGGGATCGGGCAGCAGTCCCATGTCCCGAAGGACCTGCAGCTCAAAGGCGAGAAGCGGCAGCGGTCGCGGCGGCCGGCGCGCCAACTGATCGAGGAAGCTTCGAAAAGCGCGGTAAGTTCCCGGCACAGGGGCGTCGGGGACAAGGAGACTCTCCAAGAGGCGCGCGGCGTAGGCAGCCTGGCGCAACTTGGCCAGGCTGGCGCGCAGCGGCAGATGAGCCTCGACCAATTCCGCCTCCCGGAGCGTGACAGCGTCGCTCCGTTGTCCGCGGACGAAGGCGACCCGGCACTCGCAGAAAAGGTCGAGCTTTCCCCGGAAGGAGGAGCTTTTCTGGAAAACGCCCTTCGCAAAAGCGCTCAGCAGACCGCGTCTCTCCCCGACCCAGCGGATCAGGAGGCTGCTTTCCCGAAAAGGCAGGACGCGGAGAACGACGACGTTGTCGGCCTCGAGATTCATTCCGGCGAACCGATTCGCCCGGCGTCTCGAGGAAAGCTCGCGGTTCCGCGACTGCGCCGGCCGGCAAGCGGTTTGTAATCGGGCACCACCGCGCCAAGACTGATGATCAGCTTGATGCCCTCGGCCACGGACATGTCCAGGGGAATCACTTCATCCTCAGGCAGGACCAACAAGTAGCCGCTGGTTGGGTTGGGGGTAGTGGGGAGGAAAACGCCCACGGCTTTGCGTCCGATCTTGGCCGCAGCCTCGGGGTGGTTCTCGCTGGTGATGAAGACGATCGAGTAACACCCGCGCCGCGGGTACTCGATCAACGCCACTTTTTTGAAAGCCGAACGCTTGCTGCTGAAGGCCTCGTTGACCTGCTTGATGGTGATGTAAATTTTGTTCAGCAACGGAACCCGGGACATGAGCCGGTCCACCATTTCAATGATCTTCCGGCCGATGATGTACCGGGCGAACCGCCCCAAAGCGGCGAGCAGGGCCACCGCCATCAAGAGCGCGGCCAGGCTCCAGTACCAGAGCATCTGCCCCGAACCGCCGCCTCCGTGGGTGATGTGGCGCGGGACAAAGAAGAGCAGCGTGTCGGTGACGTTGGACACGGTTCCGAAGAGCCACCGGACGATGGCCAGGGTAAGGACCAGCGGCAGAGCCACCGCCAGCCCTGTGAAAAAGTCGGCCCGCCATCGCACCAGCTCGCGTTTGAACCTCATCGCTCGGACGCCTCTCCCGGAACGAGTTTTTCCAGGTTGAACCGGCTTCGCAACTCCGAAAGCAGACGCTCCTGGACCGCCTCCATCCGGCGCGCTTGCTCGGGCGTCTGATCGTCCCATCCCGCCAGATGGAGCAACCCGTGGCTCAGGCAGCGGACGATTTCTTCGGGGTAGGAAGCGCCGTAGCGGGGGGCCTGTTCCGCGGCGACGTCCAGGCAAACGAAGATCTCGCCCCCGAGCCAGCCCCCGCCCTCGGGAGCGTAATCC
>JAGHDA010000288.1 GCA_021160185.1 Verrucomicrobiota bacterium | reverse complement strand
GGCGTTGGTCAACAACCCCCGGATCCTCTTCGCCGACGAGCCGACCGGCAATCTGGACACCCACACCGGCGAGGCGATTCTCGATCTGTTCCGCCGGCTCCACGGCCAAGGCCGCACCATTGTGTTGGTCACTCACGATCCGGAAATTGCGGCGGTAACTCCGCGCCGCATCGAGATCCGGGACGGCCGGATCGCAGAACGGCCGGATATGACGCTGGCCGGCTTGTCCGCCTCGGAAGGACGTTTTAACGGAGGCGCTTTTGCCCCTTCGCTGTCGAAGCCGACGAGTTGAGCGACGATGCGCGGCGAATCTGCCCTGGAAACGGTTCTTGAGGAGCGGTCGGATTCCAAGCGGCCGGAGCCTTCGGCGGCGTTCCCGGAGAAATGGGGTTTGCAGGGACCTTCGGCAGCCGCCAGCCTGTGGATCACGATCCAGGCCGGCTTTCGGGAGATGTGGGCGCACAAGTTCCGGTCCTTCCTCACGATGCTGGGAGTTATCCTCGGCGTTTCCAGCCTGGTGGCGATGGCGGCGCTGGTCAAGGGCATGGAGAACGGCGCCAAGGAAGCGTTGATCGCTGTAGGCGGGCTGACGAAGTTCCGCGTCGAGCCGCAACCGTTGCCGGTGGAGCAGCGCCACCTGGCTGATCAGGCTCCGGGCCTTACGCTGGCCGATGTGCGGGCGCTTCGGGCCGGGGGCACGCTGATCGAGAAGATTTCCCCCGAATTGTTCCTGCCCGCCATCCTCTCGGCCAACGGCAAGCGCTACCGGCCGTTTGTCTGCGTGGGCATTTGGCCCGCTGCGGCCGAGCTCAACGAACATGTGGTGCAATACGGGCGGATGATCAACGAGTTAGACGACGAGCTCGCGCGGAATGTGTGCGTGATCGGCGTCGCCGCGCGCGACGCGCTCTGGGGGTCGCCGGAAGAGACGGGCAAGGAGATTATCCCTATCGGCCGCACGGTCTATATCAATCACCTCCCATTCACCGTCGTGGGCATGTTCCAGCGTTACGAGAGCTCCGAGGAAAAGCGGATTCGGGAGGAGGAAGCCAAGGCGCGCCGGAACGGCGGCTCCAAAGCGAAAGGCCTTTCCCGTCGCCGCCGTCGTCGCAATTTTGTGTTTTGGCTCAAGAACTCGACCGTCTATTTGCCCCTCAACACCGTGTGGATGCGCTTCGGCGCTGCAAAGGAAGGGGGCGGCATTCAACGCTCGGGGGAGACGCCGTTAACCACGTTGGAATTGAAGGTGGCTTCGGCGGATCGATTGACCGACGCCGTTCAGCAGGCCCAGAACATCCTTGCCGCGACCCATAAGGGCATGGAGGACTACTTTTTCCGCACGCAGGAAGAGTGGGCTGAGAAGATAGACACCTTCATCCGCAACGCACGCCTGAGCGGAGGGCTGATCGCCGGCATCAGCCTTATCGTGGGCGGAGTGGGCATCATGAACATCATGCTGGCGAGCATCACCGAGCGGGTTCGCGAGATCGGCATCCGCAAATCGGTCGGCGCGACCAACGCGGCCATCTTCATCCAGATCCTGGCGGAGAGCGTGGTTCTCTCTGCCCTGGGCGGGTTGCTTGGGCTCGCCGCGGCCTTCGGGCTGGTGGCGCTTCTTGCCGAAGCGGCTCCAACCGGCAACGCGCCGGTGATCACCCTCTGGGCCATGGCCGTCGCTTTCAGCTTCAGCGCGGCGGTGGGCGTTCTGGCCGGGCTGATTCCGGCCTTCAAGGCTTCGCGACTGGACCCGATTCAGGCCCTCCGATACGAGTAAACGGCACGATCCTCCATGTGGCTTTGGAACACCGTCATCGCAGGCCTTAAGGAAGTGTGGGCTCACAAGACCCGCTCTTTCCTTACCATGTTCGGCGTCATCCTGGGCGTTTCCAGCCTCGTGGGCATGGCTGCGTTGATCAAGGGCATAGAGAATGGGATGAAGGAAACGATGATCGCCATGGGCGGGGCCGACAAGGTTCTCACCCGGCAGGAAGACGTTCCGCCCGATCAGGAGCATCTGGCCGACCAGGCCCCGGGCCGGACTATGCGCGATGTGTTGGCGCTCAAGCGCGGAGCTTCGTTGCTCCGTTTGATTTCCCCCGAAATGGCCCTTTACGGCATTACAATCACGCGCGGCGAACGGGCTGTGCGTCCTTCCGAATGCGTCGGCGTCTGGCCTGCCGTGTTGGAAATGAATCTCCATACCCTGGAGCATGGGCGGTTCTTCACCGACCTGGACGAGGAGAAAGCCAACGCCGTGTGCGTGATCGGAACCGGCATCCGGGACGAATTATTCGGATCGCCCGAGGAGACCGGCCGCGAGATCGTGCCGATCGGGGAGACCGTCTACTTCAACGGCCAGCCTTTCACCATCGTAGGCATGTTCGCCCGCTACATGAGCGAGCGGGAAAAGCGCGAGCTGGAGGCCGCCAAGAAGCGTCCCGCCCAAGCGCAGAAAGGCCCCGCTCGACGGCGCGGTTGGGGCCGACGCGGCGGCTGGGCGTTCTGGCGCAAGAACTACACCGTGTACATGCCTTTGAACACAGCCTGGCTGCGGTTTCGTGCGTCGAGCGCCTGGGGCGACATCCCAGATCCGCGTCTTACCGACATCGACCTCAAGGTGCGGGATCTGGATCACATCGACGCTGCGCTCCAGCAGGCGCGCAACGTGCTCATGATAACTCACCGCGGCATCGAGGACTTTGCTTTCCGGACGCAGGAGGGCCGGTTGGAAGAAATCCACGCCCAAATCCGGAACACCCGCATCAGCGGGGGAACCATCGCCGCGATCAGCCTTCTGGTGGGCGGGATCGGCATCATGAACATCATGCTTGCCAGCATCAACGAGCGGGTCCGGGAAATCGGCATCTGCAAGGCGGTCGGCGCCACGGGGCCGATTGTGTTCGTTCAGGTCCTGGTCGAAAGCGTGACGATCGCTTTGCTTGGGGCGGCGATGGGCGTGGCCGCCTCATTCGGCCTGGTGGAGGTTTTGGCGCGCCTTGCGCCGACGGGCAACCTGCCTGTGATCACCCTCGGCGCCCTGATCCTGGGGGTGAGCTTCAGCGCGGCGGTTGGCGTGGTTGCTGGGATTTACCCCGCATGGAAGGCCGCCGGCCTGAGCCCGATCGAAGCCCTCCGCTACGAATAGCCCGTGAGCGCCGAAGCCCCCGAGCGAACCGCCTCCTTTCCCCTGGGGCGAACGACGCCGCGAACGCTTTCCCTCGAACCGCTCTCCCTCGCCGCAGGAAGGCGATGCGATTCTTCTGGAATGAGCGGCTGCCTTGGATCATCCTTGGCTTGTAAAACTTCGGAGAAGCCAAGAGGTGAAATATATGAAAAAGTGGCTGCCTTGTTTTTTGATCGGAAGCGCCTTGGCCGTTCAGTGCGCCGTTTCCGCCGAAAGCCGGCCGATCCTGGAATCGATCGAGTGGACCGACATCTGGGTGACGCACGCCAACAAGCGCAGCTTGCCGCGAGTGTTGCTGGCGGGCGATTCCATCACTCGAGGCTACTACCGGATTGTGGAAAAGAAGCTGGCGGGGAAGGCGCATTGCGCTCGGTTTGCCACCTCCATGTTCCTCGCGAATCCCGACTATCTGGAAACGTTGAAAATTCTGCTCAAGCGGTACGACTTCGCTGTAATTCACATCAACAACGGCCTGCACGGGCGGGGCTACAGCGAGGAGCAATACGCGAAGGGATTTCCGCCTCTTTTCAAGCTGTTGAAAACGTATGCGCCGAGAGCCAAGATCATTTGGGCCGCCACCACGCCGGTTCGGGAGCGCGGCCATGCGGCTAAGATCGATGAAAACGCCACCCGACGGGTCCGGGAGCGGAACCGGATCGCCTTTGAGTTTATGAAAAAGCGCGGCATACCGGTCGACGACTTGTTTTCCCCTGTGCTCGATCACCCGGAATACTTTCAGTCCGACGGCGTGCATTACAACGCCAAGGGCTATCAGGTATTGGGCGGCCAAGTCGCGGCGGCGATCAGCAAGGCTTTGAATGGCGGCGGCCGGCCGGAGGCTTGGCGGTAATTGAGGCGGATACAGCGCATAGTCAAAACCCGGCAAAACCAAATGACAAGATCCTGGAAACGCATCAGCGCAGCGGGCGCGGCGGCGGCGTGTTGGGCGGTCATCTTCGCCGCGAACGGCGTCGATAAGCGGCTGGAGGGCTGCAAGCTGATGGCCGAGCGGGCCGCCTCAAGGGCTGAACAGGCGCTGCGGACTCGCAGCGAGGGGGACGCTCGCTATGTCGAGCCGACCCTGCGGAACGTGCGGTACGGCCCCGATGAGCGGAATGTGTTGAATTTCTGGAAAGCGCCCGGCAATCGGCCAACGCCGGTGATTGTGTTGATCCACGGCGGCGGCTGGACCGTGGGCGACAAGGCTGAAAGATTCGACCGGCAAAACATCGATGTGTGGAGCGGGATTCCTTATCTGAAAGCGGGAATTTCTGTAGTGAGCGTCGCCTACCGTCTTGCGCCGCGGCATCCGCTGCCGGCCCCGGTGTACGACGCCGCCCGAGCGATCCAGTTCGTCCGTTGGAAGGCGGAGGACTGGGGCCTGGACAAGACGCGGCTGGCCGTGGCGGGCGGTTCTGCGGGCGGCGCCACCTCGTTGTGGCTGGCCTATCATGACGACCTGGCCGACCCGGACAGCGACGATCCGGTGGCCCGCGAATCGACCAAGCCCGCCTGCGCGGCCGTGGAAGCTCCTCAAACGTGCATCGACCCGATTCTCTGCAGGCAATGGGTTGGCGACAGGATACTCCAACACCGCATGATTCCCTATTCGGTGGGCGCGACCAACGCCCAGGAGCTGCTGAAAAACTACAACAGGTATAAAGGAACGTTCCGCGAGTTCTCAGCCTATTTCCATGTGGACAAAGACGATCCGCCGACGCTGCTTTACTGCTTTGGGACCGCGCAATATCCGGCTCCGAGCGTCGGGATGGCCATCCACAGCCCGATTCTTTCGTGGAAGTTGAAACAGAAAGCCGACGAAGTCGGCGCGGAATGCGACTTCGTGCTGCGCACGACCCGCAGCAAGCGGTTTTACAACAACGTGTTGGTCGAGTTCGTGAAATCGAAACTGTTGGCAAAGTGAGCCTCATGAAAACGGGACGCCGCGGCGGGCGGAAACCCGCCCTGCGATTGGACGGGCGAGAAGGCTTGATCGTCGCCCCTGCGCGGCGGGGGCGGATCGCGTCCTGAGCCAAGCGCTCCGGCGGCGTTCGATCGGGCGTCGCGACGGTTGACAAATTCCCGGGATCGTTTCAATAAAGCCAAAACCGGAGGCGATTAAGCGCCGGGGAGGTTATGCTAGAGAAAGCGGTTTTGACCAACGCGCGTTCTGGTTCTTGCCTCCATGTGGACGACCTATGAGGAGAAAGTCGAATCAGGCTGGGACCCTTCGCTCTGCTAAAGCTCAAGCCGCGAAGGCTTCGGCAAAGAAAGGTTCCGCCGACTCGAGCGCTCGCGCTTCGCGGCAGGGAGACGACGGGAAAGAGGCGTCCGGGCGCGCCGCTCGGGGCGCTTCCCAGTCGGCGCGCCGCGCCGCCGTTGCGCCGGCCTCCAAGCCGAAGGGCAAACGCGCCGTCTCGGGGAAAAGCAAGGCGGACGCGCCTCCTTTGCAAGAGGCTGCGTCGGAGGAGCCCGCGCCGAAGTCGATTGCGGTTCCGCGGGAGGAGGAGGAAGAGCGTCCCCGGAAGCGCGGGGAAGTGGAAGCGGGCATCCGGCTTTATATGCGCGAGATCGGCAAGGTGCCCCTGCTTACTCCCCGGGAGGAGGTGGAGCTGGCCGAGCGGATCAGGAAAGGGGACAAAGAGGCCCGCGAGCAGATGATCAAAGCCAACCTTCGTCTCGTAGTCAAAATCGCTCACGACTACGAAGGGCTGGGCCTGCCGCTTCTGGACCTGATCAGCGAGGGCAACATCGGCCTGATGAAGGCGGTGGACCGCTTCGATCCGAACAAGGGCGGCAAGCTTTCCACCTACGCCGCCTGGTGGATCAAGCAGTCAATCAAGCGCGCCTTGGCCAACCAGTCCAAGACCATCCGGTTGCCGGTCCATCTGGTGGACAAGATCTCCCGGATGCGGCGGGTGGAGATGGCCCTGCGCGAAGCGTTGGGCCGAGATCCCACCGAGGAGGAGATCGCCGAAGAGATGGACATCACTCCGGCGAAGGTCAACCAGCTCCGCACCGCCTCGATGAAGCCCACCCCGCTGGACGCGCCGATTGACGAAGACGAAACCAACACCTATGCTGAACGCATTAAGGACGAGAAGGCCGAAGATCCGGCTGAGCAGTTTGTGGGCAGAACGGACGCCGCGCTCCTCAGCAGGCTTATCAAGAAGCTGGACCCGCGGGAACGGCGCATTCTTCAGTCTCGGTTCGGCCTGGACGGAGCCGAGGAAAAGACGCTGGAGGAGCTGGGCAAGGAAATGGGCGTGACCCGGGAGCGGATCCGCCAGATCCAGAACCATGCGCTGACCAAGTTGCGGCGGATGATTGAGCGTGTCGAGAAAAACAAACCGATTGATGAGTCATGAGCGAAGCGATCCCTACCGTGGAAGACATCCGCAGCCGCATCCGCAACATTCCCGATTTTCCCAAACCGGGCATTCAGTTCAAGGACATCACCCCTGTGCTGGCGGATCCGCGGCTCCTGGCCGCGTGTGTGGACATGCTCACCGCCAACTGGCCGACGGGGAGCATCGACATTGTGGCCGGAATCGAGGCGCGGGGCTTCATCTTCGGCGCCGCCTGCGCCACCAAGCTCGGCGCCGGCTTTGTTCCGATCCGCAAGAAAGGCAAGCTGCCAGCCGAGACCATTGAGGCCACTTATGACCTCGAGTACGGGCAGAACACCATTGCCGTGCACAAGGACGCAATCACTCCCGGCCAACACGTCCTGCTCATTGACGATCTGCTGGCCACCGGCGGCACCGCCAGGGCGGCGGCTTCCCTGATCGATCGCTTGGGCGGCAAGCTCATGGAGATAGCCTTTCTCATCGAGCTGGAAGGGCTGGGAGGGCGCAGCCGGCTGGCTGATCGGTCCGTCCGCTCGGTAATCCGGTTCTAGCCCGCCCCCGGCGGCGCTTTTCGCCCTTATGGTTTCGGCCTTGCAGCGCTGGGACGAATCCCTCTTCTACGCGATCAATCACGGCTTGGCCTCGCCGTGGCTGGACGCGGTCATGCCCTGGTTCAGCGCCAATCCGATCTTCTTTCCGGCGCTGGCGGCGTTGGGCGTCTGGTTGTTTTGGAAGGGCGGCGCTCGGGGCCGGTTGTGCGTCCTCTTTCTGTTGCTTTGGGTCCTGGTCGCCAACAACCTGGCGGTCGGCTGGCTGAAGGATTTCTTCAACCGCCCCCGGCCTTTTCTCACCCTTGAAGACGCGCGCCTCCTGGTCGGCCGCGGACGGAGCGCCGCCATGCCCTCCGGCCACGCCGCAAATTGGTTCGCCGCCCTCGGCGTGGTTTGGTGGTTCTATCCCCGGGCTTTATGGGGGTTGACGCCGATCGCCTTGGCGGTGGCCTTTTCAAGAATCTATGTGGGGGTCCACTATCCTTCGGATATTCTTGGAGGGGCCGTTCTCGGTCTGACCCTCGGTTTGGGAGGGCCCTGGTTGAGCGACTTGTTATGGAGGAGAGCAGGGCGCTGTTGGTTTCCCCTCTGGCAACGGCGACTGCCCCGGCTGATCCGCCCCGCGTCGTCTCAGGATCCGATGCGGCCGGAGCCGGCGGAGCCGCTCCTTTGCAACCCGGAGGCCGCGGCTCAAAAGCAGTGGCTCCACGCCGGCTATCTGTTCCTGGCGTTGCTTTTGTTCCTCCGCTTGGCCTATCTCGGTTCGGGGACCATTCAGCTCAGCAAGGATGAGGCCTATCAGTGGCTGTGGTCCAAGCATCTGGACTGGTCCTATTTTAGCAAGCCGCCGTTGATCGCCTGGCTCCAGTTTGTGAGCGCCGGTCTATGGGGCGACACCGAGTTTGGCGTGCGGTTCTTCGCCCCGGTGATCAGCGCGGTTCTCGGCCTGGCCGTGCTCCGCTTTTTTGCGCGGGAAGGCCAGGCCCGGATCGGAACGATTCTGCTGCTGGCGGTTACCGCGGCGCCGCTGCTGGCGGTGGGCGGGGTGCTCTTCACCGTGGACGCGCCGCTGGTCCTGTTTTGTGTGTTGGCGATGCTCCGCGGCTGGCAAGCGGTTCAGGCGCAAGGCCGCACGGCGGATTGGGCGTGGGTGGGAATTTGGCTCGGGTTGGCCTTCCTTAGCAAGTACACCGGCCTGGCGCTGTGGGTGTCCTTTTTCCTTTTTATGGCGCTGGACCGCACGGCTCGACGCCATCTCAAACGGCCCGGCCCCTACCTCGGCCTGGCGTTGACCGCCCTCTGCGCCGTCCCGGTGATCTACTGGAACGCCAAACACGACTGGATTACCCTGGCGCACTTGCACGACCGGGCCGGCTTGGACAAGGCGTGGCGGCCGACGCTCCGATTCTTCTTCGATTTCACTTTGAGTCAGTTGGTTCTTCTCAACCCGGTTTTCTTCACGGGCATGGTGTGGGCGGCGGTTGTCTCTCTCCGCCGCCGTCGCCGCGACCGCCGTCTGATGTATTTCCTGGCCATGGGCGCGCCGCTTTACTTCGGTTACTGGCTCTACACGTTCAGGACCCGCGTGTTGCCCAATTGGATCGCCCCCGCCGTTCCGCCGCTGTTCATCGTCATGGCCCTTTACGCCGAAAGTGTGTGGCGGAACATCCGCCGCTGGGCCGGGCCGGCGTTGAAGGGGGGGCTGGCGTTGGGGTTGACCGCGGTTGCGCTGGCTCATAACTCGGACTGGATCGCCAAGCTCATCGGTCGCCCCTTGCCGCCGCGTCTGGACCCGTTGCGTCGCGTCCGCTACTGGAGCGACCTGGCCGAGCTCGTGGGTCGGGAACGCGCCCAGTTGGAAGCGGCCGCGGGCAAGCCCGCTTTTATCATCGGCGATCATTACGGCATCACCTCGCTAATCACCTTCTACCTCCCCGAAGCCAAACGAGGCGTCCCGGACCGGCCTCTGGTCTTCTACATCAAGACCGATCGGCCTCATAACCAGTTTTATTTCTGGCCAAGCTACGAGAGCCGCAGAGGCTGGAACGCAATCTACGTTTCTGAGGAAGACGAGCCGGAACCGCCGCCGCCGGAGCTCCTCGAACAGTTCGAATCAGTGGAAAACATGGGCATGCGCGATTTCGTGGACAAGGGCCGCGTGATGCGGCGGGTGCAGCTTTTCAAATGCCTGAACCTGCGGTGAAACTGACCCCCGGCAAGGGCTCCGGCAGCGCCCTCCATGGCTGCTCGTGGCGGGTAGAGCATTACAACCTGGACGCAACCCTCGGCTCCGGCCAGGTCTTCCGTTGGCGCTGGCTGGGCCGGGAGTGGGAAGGCGCGATCGGCGGCTGTCCCGTGCGTCTTCGCCGGGAAGGGGATCGGCTCCTGGCACGGTGGATCGGTCCGGCCGCTTTCCGCCGGACCCTCGCTTGTTATCTACGTCTCCAGGAAGACATGGAGGCGATCTTGGCCGAGTTTCCCAAGGATCCGCCGATTCAAGAGGCCGCGAGGGCTTGCCGAGGATTGCGGCTGCTCCGGCAGGACCCGTGGGAATGCCTTGCCTCGTTCCTCCTTTCTTCAAACAAACAGATCCCTCAAATCCGCCGAATCATCGAATGTCTTTGCCGCCGTTTGGGGCGGGAGCTGCCTCGATTTCCGGGGAGCAATCCCTTGTTCTCTTTTCCTGAGCCGGAAGCGGTCGCTGCGACAAGCTTGGAAACCCTCCGCGCCTGCGGCATGGGCTACAGGGCTCCGTTCCTCCGGGAAGCCGCCCGGGCCGTTTCCGAAGGGCGCATCGATTGGGAACGGCTCCGCCGCGCGTCGATTGAGGAAGCTCGAGCGAGGCTTCAAATCCTGCCGGGCGTAGGGCCCAAGATCGCCGAGTGCGTCCTCCTTTACAGCCTTGGCTTCGATCAGGCATGCCCGGTGGATGTGTGGATCCGCCGCGCCGTTGCGGAAGCTTATTTCCCGGGCGGCAACCCCTCGGCCAAAAGGATCCGGGAATTTTGCGCCCGACGCTTCGGCCCTCGGGCCGGCTTCGTGCAGCAATGTCTCTACGAATATGTGCGCCGACGCAATGCGCCCGTTCAGCTCAACGCATAGCCTCAAGCCTAAGCCGTCCTTCGCCGACGTGTGGCTTGTTCCGTCGGAACAGCAAACCCGGCGCGGAGGAATGCCGCCCGGAACGGACTGCGTGGTGATCGACACGCTTCGGGCCTCCAGTTCGATGCTGGCGGCTCTTGCCCAAGGGGCGGTCGGAGTGGTTCCGGTTCGGACGATCGAAGAGGCCCTCGCCTGGCGGCGGCGAGCGCCGGACGCGCTCCTCGCCGGCGAACGGGGCGGATGGAAAATCGATTCCAAGCTCACCGGCGGCGCGCCGTTTGACCTGGGCAACTCCCCCCGGGAATTTCTCCGAGCGCCCCTCCAAGGACGCCTGGTCGTCATGACCACCACCAACGGAACCAAGGCCGTCCACGCCGCGCGCGGCGCGTGCAGGATCCGGATCGCCGCCCTTGCCAACGTCGGCGCAACCGCTGAGTGTCTTCTCCGCCATCCGCCCGAGCGGCTCCTCCTGATTTGCGCCGGGACGGGATCCGAAGCGGCCCTCGAAGACATCCTCACCGCCGGGGCGCTGTTGGACCGGCTTCTGGAAGCTCGGCCGGGGATTCCTTGCTCCGACGCGGCCCTTCTTGCCCGCGCTGTCTATCGGACGATGCGAGGCGACCTCCCCGGCGCGCTGGCTCGCTCGGCCAACGGCCGGCGGCTGCTCGATCGGCCCGAACTGCGGGAAGACGTGGAATGGTGCGCGCGAGCGGACCGCTACGCCTTCTGCGCCGCGGTGGACGGGG
>JAGHDA010000468.1 GCA_021160185.1 Verrucomicrobiota bacterium | reverse complement strand
TCACCAAGCTCCCGACTGCAGGCACTTAACTCCTTGAGGCTCAGGGAGGCAAGCGCGGATCAGGTCAAGGTCTCCTCCCGATCCTTCTCCGATGCGCCCGCTCCAGCGGCGGAAGGGGCGGAGGAAGTCCAGCGCGCCGCCCGGGTCAATTCAGGCCATTCCGGAAGCGTTTTAAGCAGTTCGCACACAGCTTCCGAAGCAAGCCGGCGCGCCGTGGAACGGGGATCGGCGGCATTGAGATACCAGCACTGGTTCGAGTCAGCCCATTCTCGTAGATGAAACTGAATCACAAAGTGCTGATAGACATCCTCGCCTTTTATCCAAGCAAGAACCCGCTTGCCCCGTCCCGTTTTCCGATCCCAAGCCCTGGGGCGCAGACGCCCCAGACAGGGACGGCAAACATGAAAGCGAGGGTAAAAATCCAGAAACCGCTGTTTGGCGGTCTGGGCGCAAACCTGCTGCGCCCAGGCGCGGAGGTCGCTCGGGCTGGCCAGGGCGACATGGCGGCAGACGATGGCGGGCTTGCCTTGGAACATGAAGAGAGAGGTCATGAGCTTGGGGCGGCTCTCCACCCAATCTTCATGCACTTCTCCAAACCAGACCAGCAGGGCCATGGTCAGGGTGGCCGCCCCCAGATAGGCCTGCCAGCGTTGGAGCCAGTCGCTGACGCCCTGAGGCGCCGGCGGGCGCGAGGCGCCGGGCGGCTTCAATTCCTCAAGCGCTTCCGGATGGCGGTTGCCAAACCATATCAGGAAGAGCGCCAGCAGGAGCATCGTCACCCAGTGAACAAGGCGCCGGGTCAGGATGAACCAGAGCAGAGGCAGCGCGCCGCCGCCCCGGCGCAACCGGCGGAACACCGGCTCGGGCGGGGACGAAGCGGGCGGCGAGGAAGGCGATTTCTTCGAAGGGGCGGACATGGCAAGAAGGTGATTAGGGGGCTTCGTGCACGCTGGGAGGATATTCCATGGCAAGCTGGTAAAGAATCACCGAGTAAGGGGCGTTGGTTTGGACATACTGGATGCGGGCCTCAAAAGTCAGGGTCAGAGCCGCGCCGGCGATGCTGGCCACTTTTTGTCCGCCGGTAATGTCCACCACAATCTCCGTGGGGGACAGATCCTTCCACTTGCGGAGAATGATTTGATCGCGAACCGCCTCCACCAAAGCGTTGAAATCTTCGAAGTCCAGCGGATGGGGATAACTCTTGATGGAGACATTGGGCAGATAGGGCGCCAGAAAGCGCCGGCAGGTTTCCAACCACTGGAAAGAGCCCCGATCGCCCGGCGAGCCTAGAAGGCATATCCGCTCCAAGCGCGGGTGCGGCTGGACAGCCCGCAGCAAGGGTTGCCAGTTGAAGTAGACGGTCCGCCCCACTTCTCTGCCGGCGGCCTCGGCGGCCTTCGAGACGGCCTGGATGTCGTCCGCCAGAGATTTGCCGAAAAGGCGGGCCTTCGCCTCGCTCTTGCCAAAACGAATTTCAGCGTGGCAGTGATCCAGATCAGGATCCGGGGCCACTTTCAGATTGGGTTGGTTGGGAGAAGAAACAAAGAGAATCAATCCTTTGACGCCCTGATCGGGAGGAAGGTCTTGGGCCGGCACAGGCTCCAAATTGCGGGGACGATGGAAACGCACTTTGAGCCGGCTTTGGCTCCAGGAGGCAACTCCGACAATACCTGCGCATGCGACCCCAAATACCCACGGATGCGCGTGATCCTTCCAAAGCGCCTGCTCCAAGGCGAACGCGAACCAGACGCCGGCGATGAAAACGCCCAGGCCCAACAGAAACTGCGCCCGTCGGCCCCCCGCTTTCGGCCACGGGCAGCGATGATGCTTCCGGTAGAGCCACCAGGCCAGCCAACAGACCAAAAGAAAACTTGCCAGCGCGATCCAGCCAACAGGCAACGCGCGGCGGATCTCTCTGAAAAGACTCGTCGCCAACCAATGGCTCGCGGTCGCCGCCCCCAGGGAAAGAAAGAAGAAAACCCAAGGGAAAGGGAGAAGCGAGGCGAAATCCTTTTCGCCCTGCCCGGTCGGTTGCGGCCGGGAAGAGCGGGCGGCGGCGGGGCCAACGGGGGATGATTCTTTCATAAAGCTATCGTGGGTTATGGTTAAAAATCTCGACCGGACCTGTCACGGGGCTGTCATAGGTCAGGATGCGGGCCCGTCCGTGCAGGAGATGTGCCACTCGCAAATAGAGCCAAACGGGGGCGCGGCCGGTAAGGATGACGTCGGCGCCGGGCGGCGTCTGCTCAAGCGCGCGCGCTTCGTATCGGGGCAAGTCGGCCAGCTTGGCCTGGCCGGTGTCAGCAAACAGCTTGGCCAGATCCAAGGTCACGCGCTCAGGTTCAGCAGGGGTGTTTTTCATAGAGCGTTCAAGAAGCGATTATTCGACTGAGGATAGCTTTGGCGGCCGGGACCGCCCGGTCCGGCTGCCTTTGCCAATCGCGCATCTCCTCGACCGGCCGTCCGCAGGGCGCAGGCGCTTGCGCTTGAAAGAGCCGAGGCATCGGTCGGATTCCTCGAGCGGCTTGGGCGCTGTGGCGCTCATGGGAGAATGTAATTCCAGTCGCCAAGGTCCCGCCAGCGGTCGGGGTCGGGTTTGGCGAGGAGCAGGGATTCTCGTTCAGAATATGTGGTCTGCACAGGCTCCACGGAGGATTCAATGGATGGGAAGGCCGGAACTCCGAATATGGTTGATGAGGTCGAGCGAGAGGCGGACGCGGCAATCGCCGACCTTTAAATCTGTTCCTTCTCGCAGTAGGTGACGACCGAAAATCACGACGACCACCCGATAACGCCCACCTACCAACACGACCTTAATATGGACAGGACTTGGGTAGCGATCGGGCGTCGGGCTGTGAAGAAGTTTGGTGGCCACCGTGGGGCCGTGCTGGAAACGCTGGACCAGGGGCAACCCGAGTGCCGGGCGGTACACGGCGTCCCGGCCGCCGCGTCCGAGAGCCACGTCGTGGTCGTTCTTACCCCAGGTGGACGGCGTGCCGCCGTAACGCGCGGTACCGAGCCGGAGTTCGCGGAACCAGTTGGCCGCTGCGGCGAGAGCCTCACGGCCGTCGCCGAATTCGCCGTCGAGCAGGCGCACGTTGATGTGGTCTGGCAGGAAGGCCAGAGCCTGGCTGAAGTCATCGCGGGTGTTGAAGTTGCATGAAGCATCCCACACGCTGCCGTAGCCGCGGGTGGCCCGCGTGCCGAGAGTTCCCAGCAGGGACCAGGCTTTGAGTGCCTGCTCGAAG
>JAGHDA010000015.1 GCA_021160185.1 Verrucomicrobiota bacterium | reverse complement strand
GTCCACACCGAGGAATCGCGGAAGTCGTTCCACAAATTCTCTTTGGTGGCGACGGTGTCCACCACTGTTAAAACGGTAAGAAAGTCAAGCCGGCTCAAATTGCCCGTTTCCTTAGCAAACCGGGACGCGACGGCCGGATCGGAAAGATCGAGCTTCAGGCAAATATCGATCATGCGCAGATGCCGCCGCACCAAGAAGAGGACATCCTGGCGAACCCGCTCATCCACGTTCAATTCGGCAAGGACTTTCCCAGCGATTTGAACGCTTGCGGCGACATGATTGCGCTT
This sequence comes from Verrucomicrobiota bacterium, assembly GCA_021160185.1. Taxonomy (GTDB): domain Bacteria; phylum Verrucomicrobiota; class Verrucomicrobiia; order Limisphaerales; family CAZBKV01; genus JAGHDA01. The sequence goes on along the minus strand of JAGHDA010000015.1, from coordinate 2,699 downwards.
GGAAGTCGACCGCCCCGAGTCATGGAGCAGCAGCGCCAGCGTCAAAATCTCAGGCCGGTCGATCTCGCGGGCCAGGCGCCCGTAGCGGGCCATTTTGCCCTCCTCGTTGTTCGCCAACGCATCGAGCAGCTCCAGGCAGCGAATCGTATGCTCATCAGCGGTGTGCATATGATAAAACTCAAGCTGCACCTTGCCGGTCAGCTTTTCGAAAAAAGAGAGGCAGGCGCCCAACGCGCCAGTCTCATGCATCGCCCGGATCGCGCTCCCCACCGACCCGATATGACGAAGGATTTCCAAAAATGCTTCCCGAACTTGCTGGTCCCGCATGAAGGCTTCCCTAAGCCGCGGGACGCGATTCCGGATCTGCTGGGCCAGCTCGGGCGAAAGAACAGCGTCGTAAATCTGCAGATACCGAAAGGCGCGTATTATCCTGGCGGGATCTTTTTCCAGCGCCTTTGGATCGGCGAGCCGCAACTCTCCCTCTGCGATCCGAAAGCCGTCGACCTCGACGCCCTCCTGTTTCCGGAAGAAAAACCGTCTTGTCCATCCGTTCCGGCGCGGAGCCAGAGCAAGCCAACGCTCCAAATCGCGAGTGATCAGAAAAATTCGTCGGGTATGAGTATAATAAGCGGACATAAACCGCTCCACCCGCTCGCGTTGCGAGCGCTCTTTCCAGCCGAGCGCCCTGGCCACTTGAGGCTGAAGATCACGTCGAAGGATATCAACGCCTTTTCCTGTGACATAATGCAATCCCTCACGAACTCGAAGCAGGAAATCATAAGCCTCTTCCATTGCGTTCCAATCCACATCCAAAAGCTTCTGATCGCGGAGGCGAGCAGGGACGGCTCCGGCAAGCTCCAGAAGCGTGGCGGCGCGCGGCGGAGACGCTTTACGGCCTTTCCCTTCCTGTCGTCCCGATTCCCGAAGCTTTTGCGCTGCTTCCGCGGCGTTCTTGCCAAACAGCATCCAAAAGAAATTCTGGTAATCTCGAAGCCCTCCGCATCCGTTCTTCACATGGGGTTCCTGCATCGCATACGTGTCGCCATATTGGGTCCGCCGCTCTCGCTGGTCTTCCAGTCTCTGGTGAAGATACAGATGCTCTTGGCCCAAAAAGCACTTTTTCAAAAGGCTTCGCCGAAGCTGGTCGAAAAGTCTCTTCTCACCGGCGATCAGGCGCGCCTCAAGCAAGGCGGTCTTCGTCTTCATATCGTTCTTGGCGCAAGAGACAGTTTCCTCAACAGTCCGAACCTGGTGCGCCACGCGGGGCAAAAGATTGTAAAGAAACGCGTCGTGAAAAAGCGGCTCAAGAACCGAGTCGAGCGCCGACTTGGCGAACCGACTCGCGCTGTGCAGGATGAGGATATCCACATCGCTTCGCCGGTTCAGCTCCCGCCGTCCGTACCCGCCGGTGGCCAAAAGGGCCAACGAGAGCCCCTTGCCGTCCGCCACGCAGGCCGTTCGCTCCCACGCCGCCCACACATGCTCCAAAAGCCGATCCAGCAACAACGCCCGGGCCGCGCAAACCGCCTTTCCCCCAACCCCGTCAAAATAAGCGGCGCGGAGAAGCCGCCCCCCTTTTTTCAAATAGCGGCGATAAGAAGGAAGCAATTCCCCGGGAGGAGCCAGCTTGAGGCTTTTCAAATCCCTTTCGGCGAGGCGCTCAATCTCTCTCGTCAGATCATCCATTCTTCTTCAGATTATGGCTCCGGAAGCGGCGGCGCAACGGCCCGCGCCCGGCGAAGAGGAACCGGCTGAGATGGAAGAGACCAACCAACCCTGGAAAGAAGGCTGTCTTCTCATCGGCCTTGAAGGAGGCGGCACGCAGTTTCGGCTTCTCCTGGTTGAAACCGTTCCTTCGGGCTTGCGACTGATCCATTCGCGCTCCTTGCCGCCCGCCAATTTGCGGGAAACGGATGATATAGCGCTCCAAGATCTCCTCAAGACCTGCGCCGCAGCCGCGCCGGCGCCCGCAGCTGCGGTGGGATTGGCGTTTCCCGGCGCAGGAACAATAGATCAACTCCGGCGGGTTGAAACCGCGGCGCGAAGGCTCTGGCCCAAAACGCCGCTGTGGATCGGTTCCGATATCGACTCAGCCTGCCGAGCCGCCGCGGCCGAAAGACCAAAGGGATGCGACGCCTCGGCGGTCATCCTTTCGGGAACGGGCTCCTTCTGCGCGATCTGCGGCGAAAGCGGCGGGGCGGTCCGGACCGGCGGCCTGGGACCGTTGCTCGGAGATGAAGGAAGCGGCTGGTGGATTGCCACCCAAGCGCTGCGCCGTCTTTTCAGCGCATACGACCGCTATAACAAGTGGCCGCCGCTTGGAGCCGCTCTCTTGAGAAGGCTCGCCCTCTGCCGCCCCGAACAGCTTCTGGAATGGGCCCGCTCCGCTTCCAGGGAAGAAATCGCCGCCCTCGCTCAGGAGATTCTCGCCGCCGCGGAAACGCGCCGAGAACGACTCGCGGTAGAGACCGCCCAGGCCGCCGCGAACGCTCTGGCGGAGCAAACGATTGCTTGCGTCCGGAAAAGCGGCCTTCGGAAAGCGCGACTTCATTTCGCCCTTTGCGGAGGCGTTCTGACCCGCGGACGAGCCGTGCGCCTCCGTCTCGTGCGGCGGTTGAAGGCTCGCTTCCCAAACGCCTTCATCGCCCCCCTTGGCAAGGACACGGCGTGGGGCGCCGCGCTCCGAGCCTCAGACCTGC
>JAGHDA010000111.1 GCA_021160185.1 Verrucomicrobiota bacterium | reverse complement strand
ATTTTGCCCTTCTGGAAAATGGGCGTCTCGGGGGTGTTGATGTATTTCCGTTCCTCATCTTCAGGGGCAAGCGCTCGGGCGCTGAAGCCGACGACCCTCCCTTGCTCGTCGCAGATGGGGAAAACAAGCCGGTTGCGGAAGAAGCTGTAGCTGCCCTCGCCGGAGGCGCGGCGTTTGGCCAGCCCCGCTTGCTCTAGAAACTCCGGATCGTAACCGCGGGCCGCCCCCCACCGGAGCGTTTCCTCCCAACCGGGCGGGGCGTAGCCGATCTGGAACCGCTTCACCACCGCCTCGACCAGGCCGCGCCGCCGCAGGTATTCCCGCGCCCCCGCCGCCGCCGCGTCCCGCAACAGCAACCGATGCCAATGCTGGGCCAGGTCCGCATGCGCCCGCCTCATCCGCTCCTTGAGCGTCTGGGCCTGACGAACCGCCTGGACGTCGCCCTCCCATTCCAACGGGATGCCCGCCCGTTCGGCCAGGCGGGCCACGGCTTCCACGAAGCTGACCCGTTCGTATTCCTGGACAAAGCGGAACACGTCGCCCCCCTTGTGGCAGCCGAAGCAATGAAAGATCTGGCGGACGGGATTGACGTGAAAGCTGGGGGTTTTCTCCTCGTGAAACGGACACAGCGCCACGTAGCCTGCGCCGCGGCGGCGGAGCGGCACATAGCGCTGCACGACCTCGACGATGTCGCTCGCGGCGCGGATTTCCTCCAGTTTCTCTTCAGGAATCCACCCGGCCATAGGACGTTTCCTGCGCTCCGGAGCGGATCGGCGGCGCGGCGGTCAGCAGGTTCCGCCGCCAGCGCCGCCGCAACGGCTCCGGCCACAACTCATAAAGGATCGGCTGCCAGTAAAAGCGCAAGAGTCGAGCCGCGCGGGATTCAGCCAGGATGGCCCGGCGCGGCGAGCGGAGGCGGCCCACGCTCGGATTGGTCAGGGCAAGCAATCCCAGGAGCAAAGCCAAAGCGGCCGTCCAGCTTGCCGTCCGAAACAGAGCGGTCAGCGCCCAACGCCGAACCGTCGGCTCCTCCGGCGAAGGGCTTGGAGCGGCGCGCCGCCATCGGCCCGGCTCAAACAGAAGCCACAGGCACGCAAGCGTCCATACGCCCGCCATCGCCCAGATCTCAAACGTCTCGGGGGCTGTGTTGCCGCGGGCTTTGAAGCTCATCGCAGCGCCGCGCAGGAGCCAGGCGGCGGCCGACCAGAAGAGCGCCCAATACGCCGCCCGAGCCGCAGCCCCGGAAACGCGCCGCTGCCGCCACGCGATCACGGGCTGAAACAGGAGCCACCCCAACGCCGCCCAATCCAGCAGCGCGTCCGGCGAAAAAGCTGTCATCAAGGGAAACGACATTGCGGCGCTTCCAGCGCCCTCTTGCTCACTGCGCTCTTGCGTCCAGGCATGCCATCTTCGTCAGATCGCGCACGATCAGTCTCCCGGCCGCCGGACAAATCGGCGCCCATGACTCGTGGCCGTGGAGGACTTGAGCCCGAGCCAACTCACGGCGCCCGTCCGGCTTGCGTTCGAACAGGACCAAGAGCCCGCGGTCGTTCATGGCATAGATCAGGTCGCCTGCCACGAGGAACGGCCCCAGGCCGAAGTTCACGCCGCGCTCGCTTTCCCAGACCGGCTTGCCTTCGGGGCTGAGGCAAACCAGGCGGCCGTCCGCCCGAATCCCGTAGATCATCCCGTCGATGAAAACCGGCGTGTGCTGGACGGCGCCGAAGACCCGCGGCTTGAGGCGATACACGATCTTCGGCTCGATCGCGTCCCCGTTGCGGACGAGTCGGAGCAGCATGCTCCCCGCGTTGTAGCCTCCGGTGAGGAAAATCCGCCCTTCGCCCAGATCGACCGGCGAAGGAACGGTGGCGATGTTGATCTTCCATTGATCCGTGGACCACAGCAGCCGTCCATCCTTCGCGTCCACGCCCGCCTCCCCGCCGCTGGCGCAGTAAACGTATTGCCGCGAACCCTCGAAAATCACCGGCGTAATCGAGGAGTGGGTCATCTTCCACCCAAACGGGTTGGGGGTCTTCCAAAGCGGCTTGCCCGTCTCCAGATCCACCGCCATGAGCAGAACTTCCGGTCCGGCCGGGGCCAGGATGAGTTTGCCGTCCTCGATCAACGGGCATTGGCCGGCGTACCAGGGCGGGACGGTGGTCCCGTAATCGCGCGCCAGGTCCAACGCCCATTTAAGCTCTCCCGTAAGGGCGTCCACGCAGATCACGTGGCATTTGGGCCCCATCGCTACCACCTTGCCCTGAGCGACCGCCGGCACGGTGCGGGACATTCCGTGATTGCGCTTTATCACGATCGGGTAAGTGAACCGCCAGATCTCCGCGCCGTCGGCAAGAGAAAGACAGCGGAGCGCGTCGGCGCGCGCCTTCTGATCGTAGTCCATCACGTAGACGCGCCCCTGGGCGACCACCGCGCCCGCGTAGCCTTCGCCCACGTCGATGGACCACAAAACTTTCGGCCCGCCCTCCGGCCACGCGCGCGCCAGTTCGGTCTCGGGACGGTAAACGCCGTCCCTCTTCGGCCCCCGAAAGCAGGGCCAAAAGCCGGGCAGATCAGCCGGCTCGCCCGGACCGCGCACTACCCGCCCCTGGGCGGCCGGATTGACCGTTGTCGCGGCGGCCTGCTCGCCCACGGGACGATCCCTGCCCGGAACCCGCATTGCTAGAGGCGGGACGGGCCGCCACAGCAGCCACGTCAGAAGAAACGCGAGGCCGAGCAGCCCGACGGCGATCGGAGCCTGTTGGGCCAATCGATAGAGATGCTCCCGCCTATCCATCCGATGTGTGAAAGAAAGCCGGCCGCCCCGCTCAGCGCTTGCCCCCGGGTTCGCCCTCCTTTGCCGTCCATCGAGCGAGGAGCGCTTGGATCGCTTCCTTCGTCAGCTTGCCGCCGTGGACGATGACTCGATACTTCAGGCGCAGCGACTTGCCCGTGTCCAGGCGCAGTTCGCCTCCGGGCAGCCAATACATCGGCGAGGGCGAGAAAAATCCGTAATCCCGCGTGAACCAGGTGCACGGATGCCACGGGTTGTCTGGATGCGTGAGAATCGCCAACCCCTCCACGCCTTCGGGGCGGCGGCCCCAAGCGTCCATCCACGGCGAGCGCTTGCCGAAGGTGGCCTTCTCGCCGTCGGCGCCTTCCGCGTTCACCAGGTGGCCGCCGCCCTTGACCGCCAGATCAGGCGCCATGCGGGCGGCGAACCAAGCGTGGTTGGAGCGAAGGATCCGCGCCGGTTGCAAGGCGGTGAGAACGAACTCAAAGTCCAGCGCGCGCAGGTCCGGGGCCGGGGCGGAGATCGTGATCCGCCGTTGATCGTCAAACACAGGCCGCTGCCCCGGGCGCTGCCACCGGCAGCGCTGCTCGATCACCGCGGCGCGATCCCCCTTCCGGGCGAGACGCGTTTCCACCGCGACGATCTGGCCGCGCTCCAAGCCTTGCTGCCAATAGTTGCCGCCGTTGACGCGGTCGCACCCAAGGAAGAGCGAACGATGGTGGGGATAGGGTTGCGCTCCCCGGACGGTGACGCTCCGCCCCGAAAGCGGCCCGATCACCGGGTAGAAATGAGGATACTTTTCCTTGGGTCCGAAAAGATACCGGGTGAACAATTTGCCTCCCACCCGAATTGTGACTTGGTCTTTTTCCAGCTCCGCTGTCACCGGCAGCGCCGCCGCCCGCGCCAAGCCGCACGCGATCAACCCGAAAACAGCGCCCGCGCCGAGCCGTTTGATCCAGTTCTTGTCCAGCCGCATAGGCCCATTCTGCCCCAGGCGGCGGCGCTCTTCAACGTCTGTTCCGGGGAACCGTTCCAGGCGCTTCGCGGCCTTGTCGGGAGGAAGTCGCGGGGAAAGCCGATGGAAAGTTGGTGGGCGATGCAGGATTCGAACCTGCGACCTGCTCCGTGTAAGGGAGTCGCGCTAGCCACTGCGCCAATCGCCCGCCCCCTTGTCCGAAAGGACAGCCTATTTATATTCGAACAGGCTTAAAAAGAAAAGCTTCCAAACAACCTTGCGCTCCTTCGCTCGAAGGAACCTTCACAGGGCTCCGAGTCTCCCGGAAGCGCGACGTATCTCGAACACTCCGCCGCAATTACCCGACGGAAACTTCCCCGTCGGGCTCGCCCGAAAGCGCCGGAACCGGCTCCCGCTCTTCGCCCCCGGCGCTCTTGAACTTCGCACTGAGGATTTTGCTGACTCCCCGCTCCTCCATGGTGACGCCGTAAAGGACGTCCGCCATGGCGAGGGTGCGCTTGTTGTGAGTGATCACGATGAACTGGCTGTGGCGGAGGAAACGCCTGAGGATCCGGAGGAAGCGGTCGATGTTCGATTCATCCAACGGAGCGTCCAGCTCATCCAGGACGCAGAAAGGGCTGGGGCGGACCTGGTAAATAGCGAAAAGCAGGGCCACGGCGGTCATTGTCTGCTCGCCGCCGGAGAGGAGGCGGATGCTCTGCAACTGTTTGCCCGGTGGGCGAGCGACGATTTCGACGCCGCTTTCCAGCGCGTCCTCCGCGTCCAACAGCCGCAGGTCGGCCTTGCCGCCGCCGAAGATCTCGCTGAACAGCGCCCGGAAATTGACGCGCACCTTCTCGAAGGTTTCGAGGAACATCTCCCGGGTCTGAACGTTGATCCGGTTGATCAGGGCGGTCAGCCGCTTCCTGGCTTCCACCAGGTCGTCGTATTGGTCCTGGAGGAAGCGGAGGCGCTGTTCGGTCTCTTCATACTCTTCGATGGCGACCAGGTTCACTGCGCCGAGCTGGTGAAGCCGTTGTTGCAGCTCGCGGGCCGCCTTTTCCGCTTCGGCGTCGGAAGCCGCTTCCTCCATGGGCGTTCCAAGAGCCGCTTCTTCCGCCGGGAAAGTCTCCACCTCCAGCGCTCCGTTGGACGCTCGGGTCAATCGAACCGCTTCCAGGGGATAGTCGCCGGGCTCGCGCCCGTACTTTTCGCGGATGTGCTCAACCAGGTTGCGAAGGGTCATCCGCAGCTCCGCCAGGCGGACTTCACGCTCGGCGGCTTCTTTTTGGGCCGCGGCGGCCTTTGCCCGAAGCGCGTCGATTTCCTCCCCCGCCGCGGCGGCGCGCGCCGCCGCGGCCCGGCGGGTTTCCTCCAACGCGGCGAGTTCCTTTTCCTTCTCCTCGGCCTGGCGTTGGAACGTTTCAATCTTCGCGGCAAGGGATTCCAATTCGCGTTCGATTTGAGCGGCCTGCCGCCTCCAACCTTCGGCGCGCTTTTCCCGATCGCGCGCGAGGCGTTCCAGCTCCTCGGCGCGCTTGCGTAGCGGATCCGCGCGGTTTCGTTGAGCGACGAGCGCTTCGCGGGAAGCGGCCAAGGCCGCCTTGGCCTCGCTCAACTCCCGACGCAGCGCGTCCCGGCGTTCCTTGAGGGTTTGGCTCTCGGCCGACAACCTTTTGCGCTTCTCTCTGCATTCCGCCTCTTGCGCAAGGACCTGCTCCAGACCGGCGCGCGCCGCCTTGATTTCTTCTTCGGCTTGGCGGGCTTCTTCCTCCGCCGCCTTCCATTCGAAGGCCGCTTCCTCCTTTTGGCGCGCGGCTTGTTCGAGGCTTCGCCGGGTTGCGGCCGCCTGTTCCTTGAGAGCGGCCAAAGTTGTCTCCAGCTTGACTGCGCCCCGCTCTTCCTCCCGGATTCGTTTCGCCAATTCCGCGTCCCGGCGCTCGATCTGCTCGCGCTCGCGGCTCCTTGCCTGAAGGGCCTCCTGGAGTTCCGCCGCGCGGGCGCTCAATCGGGCCAGCTCGTTCTTCCGCTCCAGCAGGCTGAAATCATCCCCCGTCCGACCCCGCCGCACGCCGCCGGCGAAGACGCCTTCCCGGGTGAGAAGCTCCCCTCGGGGAGTGACGAAAGCGTATCGGCCGCCGGAAGCGAGCCACGCCGCCTGGGCCGTTTCCAAATCCGGCACAAGACAAACCTCGCCCAAGAGAGAAGCGAGAAGGGGCCTGAGGGACTCGGGACACTCGACGAGGTCGAGCAGCGGCGCATGATCCCACTGTTGGAGAGCCGCGGCGGCCTGGCCGGGCGTAAGCCCGCGGCGATCGCCTGCCCGAAGCAAGGGCAATTCGGAGGAGGAGGCGGCGGCCCAGCCTTTCTCTTCCTGAGCGAGGGTTTGGGCGATCTGCCGAGCGGTCGCGGGATCGCGGGCGAGGATGATCTGAAGCCCGCGGCCCAAGACCGCCTCCACGGCGCGAAGATGCTTGGGGGAAACCTTGAGATGATCGGCCAAAACGCCGGCTGTTTCGCGCCACCGCTCCAGCGCCTCGGCCACGCCTTCCGCATAGCCTTCCCGACGGGCCTCAAGCCGCTCAAGCACCGCCCGTTGGGAAAGGATT
>JAGHDA010000152.1 GCA_021160185.1 Verrucomicrobiota bacterium | reverse complement strand
GGCGGCTTGAGAAGCTAAGGGAGACTTTTTCTCCGGCGCATTCCCGGCGGCCGCCGGCTTGGCTTCCGGAGGGACGGGCGCGCTTTGCGCGGGGGGCGCGGATCGGGAAGGAGGAGTTTGCCCTTCCCGAAGCTTCCGGAGCTCCCGGAGCGCCGCCTCGAGCGGGATCGCGTCGCGCAGCTCGGAGGCCCGGAGCAGGGCCACTTCCACCGCCACACGCCGGGGAGACGGCCGTCCGCGCTTTGCTCTCGCTTTGCACCAGCGTTTCGGTCATCCGCAAGAGCGCCTCATAGGAGACCAGCTTGCTTTGGCGGGCGAGCGCTTCCTCTTCGGACTCGGTCAGATCCATTCCTTCCGTGTCGCCTTCCCGCAACTGGAACAGGAGGAGCCGATGAAGGTGGTTGAGCAGCTCGCTCAGAATGCGGCCGGGCTCCTTGCCTTCGATCTCCAGAGCGTCAAGCTGCCGCAGGACGCCTCCCCGGTCGCCCCGGAGGACGCTGTCGGCCAAGCGGATGATCTGGTCCCGCGAGGCCAACCCGAGCATGGCCAGAACGTCTTCCTCGTGAATGTGTTCCCCGCAGAAGCTGATGAGTTGGTCCAGGACGGATTGGGCGTCTCGCAGGCAGCCTTCGGAGGCGCGTGCCACCGCCAGGGCGGCTCCGCGGTCGATCCGGACGCCTTCCTTTTCGGCGATCGCCTCCAGCCGTTCGGCGATCAGCCGGGTCGGAATCCGCCGTAGGTCGAATCGTTGGCATCGGGAGAGGATGGTGGGCAGGACCTTTTCCGGGTCGGTGGTGGCGAAGAGAAACTTCACATGGGCCGGCGGCTCTTCAAGGGTCTTGAGGAGGGCGTTGAACGCCGCCGCCGTGAGCATGTGGACTTCGTCGATGATGTAGATTTTGAAGCGCGAGTTGGCCGGAGCGAACCGCACCGTTTCCCGCAGTTCCCGCACCTGTTCCACGCCGTTGTTGCTGGCGCCGTCGATTTCAAGCACGTCCAGCGAGCGGCCCTCGGCGATCTCTCGGCAGCGAGGGTCGTCGTCCTGGAAATCCACCCGCGGCCCGTCGGCGCAATTGAGGCACTTGGCGAAAATTCTGGCCAGGGTGGTCTTCCCGGTTCCGCGGGGGCCGCAAAAGATGTACGCGTGGGCGATCCGGTTCTGCTTCACTGCGTTGGCAAGCGCTCGGACCACATGCTCCTGCCCGACCACTTCTTCGAAGCGCTGCGGGCGGTATTTCCTGGCGATGACCTGGTAACTCACGGCGCTTGGCGCAACTTTGCGTTTTCCTCTCCCTCGGGCGTTCCAGCCGGCGGCGAATCCTCGCCCGGCCGGTTTTTTCAACCGGCCGGGAACGAGAAAGAAAGCCAGGGTAACCACGGCAGATGCGGAGCATACTACCGTTGCTGCCTTCCGGCCCTGGCGGGGTTCGTAAGTCCGCATTCCGTGGGCCCTGGCAAAGCCGGAAGGAAGCATACCTGCGGCGGTTCGGTCGGGCAAGAAGGAAAGGGGCGCGTGTCGCGACTCAGTGAGAATGTCCCCTTGGCGACTCGATAAGAATGTCCCCTTGGGGGGGCGGGTTGCGGTAGCAATCCGCCCCAGATGGAGACACTGAGGATGAACCGACGGGAACGAGAACGGCTCAAGATCATGGACGGGGTGAAGCGCAAGCAACCGACGCTGGCGCAAGCCAGCGAGCTGTTGGGAGTGTGCTATCGGCAGACCAAGCGGATCTGGAGCCGCTGCCAAGAGCAAGGCGAGGCCGGGCTGGCGCATCGGCTGCGGGGCCGGCCCGGCCCGCGACGCAAGCCCCATGCCGTGCGCGGGGCGGCGCTGGCGATGCATGAAGAGCCAAAGTGCGCGGATTTTGGGCCGACGCTGCTGGCCGAACATCTGGAACGGCGCAAGATCCGAGTCGATCACGAGACGGCGCGGCGGCGGCTGATCGCCGAAGGGAAGTGGACGGTGCGAGGAGGGCGCCCAAAGCACCGGCAATGGCGCCCGCGCCGAGCCTGCTTCGGCCAGATGGCGCAACTGGACGGATCCCACCACGACTGGTTTGAGGGGCGGCGTGAGCCGTGCGTGCTGATGGCGATGGTTGAGGACGCGACCAATTGGGTGTGGGCGCAGTTCTTCGAAGCCGAAACCACCCATGCCGGCTACGAGGCGCTGGAAGGTTGGATCAAGCAGCACGGCCTGCCCGGCAGCCTGTATGTGGACCGGGACAGCATCTACCGGTGCGAAGGCCAGGCCACGATCGCCGAAGAACCAGCCGGCCGAAAGCCGCGCACGCAGTTTGGGCGGGCGATGGATCAACTGGGCGTGGAGCTGATCCTGGCGCGCAGCCCGCAAGCCAAAGGACGGGTTGAACGGATCAACGGAGCGCTGCAAGAGCGGCTGGTCGAAGAACTGCGACTGGCCGGCATCAGCGATCTGGAAAGCGCCAATCGGTTCTTGCGCCGATGGCTGCGAGGATTCAACCGGCGGTTTGAGCGCGTCGCGGCCAGCGAGCACGACGCCCACCGTCCGGCGCCGAGGCAACTGAAGGAAGCGCTCAGCTGGGAGGATACCCGCGTGGCGCAGGCGGACTGGACGGTGGCCTGGGGGGCCGGTGGTATCAGTTGAATCGCCAACACCAGGCGCTGAGTCTGGCGCGCCGCAAGGTGATTGTGCGGACGCTGCGGGACGGGCGCCGACAGGTGGAGTATCGCGGCAAGAAACTGCGGTGGCGGGAGCCGCCGGGGCGGCCCCAGCGTGTCAGAGCCAAGCCGGCGGCCTGGAAAGCCAGAGGAGTCCAACCGCTGGCAACCGAGCATCCGTGGCGAGGCTTTGGGATGGCTACGGGGCGAGAATACTGGCGGGGCGTCAAGGCGCGCGGGAAGCCCGGCGGCGCGGCGGCG
>JAGHDA010000052.1 GCA_021160185.1 Verrucomicrobiota bacterium | reverse complement strand
CGCACAAGGCGGTGTGGAAGAAGAATCTATTGGCCGATTTCGGGACCAAGCGGCCGACCTGGGGCGTGGCCCAGTCGCCGCTCCTCTACAATGACATGGTGATCGTTGCGCCCCAGAGCAAGCGGATCGGCCTGGCGGCCTACGATCAAGCCACCGGCAAGGAGCGCTGGCATTCGCCGCCGACCGGGCGGATGACTTACGCCACGCCGAAGCTGATCACCCTGGAAGGAGAGAAACAGGCGACCTTTATTAGCCAGGAAGGCGTCGTGGCGGTGGACGCGGAGACCGGCCGGGAGCTGTGGCGCTACAAGCATCCGTGCAGGATCCCGGTCCCGAACGTGAGCGAGCTGGGCGGCAGGCGGCTGTTTGTGACCGGCGGCTACAACGCGGGAAGCGCGTTCATCGACGTGAGCCGGCGCAACGGCAAGTGGACGGTCACAGAAGCGGCAAAGATCGACAAGATCGGCTCCCACTGCCACGCCGGGCTCGTTTGGCAAGGCCATGTCTACGCGCTGTGCAACACCAACGAGCGGCGGGACGGGCTGGTGTGCTTCGACCGGAACGGCAAGCTGCTCTGGCAAACCAAAAGGAACCCCAATCTCGACAAGGGCGGCTCTATTCTCACCGCCGACGGAGTGATCTACATCATGGACGGACGGACCGGCGAGCTGTACATCATGCAGCCTTCGCCGGAAAAATTTATCGCCCTGGACAAGGCCAAGCTGCTCTCGGGCCGGGAGATCTGGGCCCCGCTGGCGCTCTGCGACGGCCGGCTTGTCATCCGCGATCATTCCCAGATGAAGTGCGTGGATCTGCGCGCGGAATAAACCGGGCAGAAAAAGCGGTCCCGGCATTCCGAAGCCGCCTGGATCGGGAAGCGCCGGACCTGTCGGGACAAGGGCTTGCGCGCACGGCGAGAGCGGCGGAAGCAAGCTTCGGCATTGCGCGCCTCGGCTCGGCAAGGAATGCTTAGGCCGATGGATTACGCGGCCGAAGCCAAACGGGTAGTGGAAATCGAGGCGCGGGCGCTCCGGCAGCTCAAGGCGCAGATCGACGAGACCTTCGCCCAAGCCGTGGAAATCCTCCGGGACGCCCTGAGCCGGGGCGGGAAGATCGTGGTGGTCGGCGTGGGCAAATCAGGCCTCATCGGCCGCAAGATCGCGGCCACGCTTACAAGCACCGGAGCCACGGCGGTTGTCCTGGATCCCACGAACGCCGGGCACGGGGATTTGGGATTGCTCAGCGACGGAGATGTCGTGCTGGCCTTGAGCTACTCGGGCGAATCGGAGGAGCTCGTCGGCCTGCTGCCCGCCCTGCGGCGTTTCCAGGTGATCCTGATCAGCATCACCGGCAACGTCCGATCGACGCTCGCTCGCCACAGCGATCTGGCGCTTAACGCGCGGACGCCCCGGGAAGCCTGCCCTTTCAATCTGGCGCCCACCGCGAGCACCACCGCCATGCTGGCCCTGGGCGACGCCCTGGCCATGGTCCTGCTCAAAGCGCGCGGGTTCCGGCGGCAGGACTTTGCCAAGTATCATCCCGCGGGCGCGATCGGCCGCGCCCTGTTGCTCCGGGCGCGGGATGTCATGCGGACCGGCGAACGGCGGGCCGTGGCCGACCGGCAAACGCCCGTGCGCGAAGCCCTCCTGCTCATGACCCGCGCCAAGGCCGGCTGCGTGGCGGTCGTCAGCCCGCGCGGAAAGCTGCTCGGGGTGTTCACCGACGGCGACCTGCGACGGCGGCTGGCCGACGACCCCCAAGCGCTCGAACGCCCTCTGAAAGAGGTCATGACCCCCCGTCCGGTGACTATCCGGGAGGATGCCTTGGCTGTCGAAGCCCTCCGCCTCTTCCACAGCCGGAACATCGACGACCTCATCGTGGTCAATCGGGCCCGGGAGCCGGTCGGCGTCATCGATTCCCAGGACCTGCCCAAACTCAAATTGATGTGAAGGGCTTGGCCCCGAGCCGACTGCGCAAGAAAGACGCCTTTTCCGGGGAAACGGGAGCCGCGCGAGCGCCTGGCTTTTCAAAAAATGCGCAGGGCTTCATTTTTTCCTGGACGATACCTAACTACCATGCCAAACTCAGTCATTATGAAGTTCGAGACAATCTGTTTGCACGGCGGCCATCAGCCTGATCCGGTCACTCTTGCCCGCGCCGTTCCTCTTTACAGAACCTCCAGCTACCTTTTCCGCGACACGGAGCACGCGGCCAATCTCTTCGCGCTGAAAGAGTTGGGCAACATCTACACCCGCCTCACAAATCCCACCACCGAGGCGCTGGAAAAGCGGGTCGCCCTTCTGGAAGGCGCGCCGGAGCTGGGCGGCCTGGCGACGGCCTCGGGCACCAGCGCCATCTTCTACACGGTGATCAATCTGGCCCAAGCCGGGGACAACATCGTAAGCGCCCGCAACCTCTACGGCGGCACGTACACCCAGTTCAACGACATCCTTCCAGAGCTGGGCATTCAGGTTCGATTCGTCGATCCGAAAGATCCCTCCAATTTCGCCGCAGCGATTGACGATCGAACCCGGGCCTTGTTCTGCGAGACGGTTTCCAACCCGACGCTCGAAATCACCGATCTGGAAGCCGTGGCCCATGTGGCGCGCGAGCATGGCTTGCCTCTGATTGTGGACTCCACCTTCTCGACGCCCTACCTGACGCAGCCGCTCCGGCACGGGGCGGACATCGTGGTGCATTCACTGACCAAGTGGCTCGGCGGCCACGGCGTCGGGATCGGGGGCATAGCGGTGGACGGGGGCAAATTCCCTTGGGCGGCCGGGCGGCATCCGCTCTACACCACACCGGACACGAGCTACCACGGGTTGCGTTGGGGATTGGACCTGCCGGAGCCGCTCCGACCGTTGGCCTTTATCCTCCGGATGCGGACGGCGCCGCTGCGGAACCTGGGGGCGTGCCTTTCTCCGGACAACGCCTGGATGTTTCTTCAAGGCATCGAGACCCTGCCGTTGCGGATGGAACGGCACTGCGGGAACGCCAAAGCGGTGGCTCGGTGGCTGGTCGATCACCCCAAAGCGGCTTGGGTCCGCTACCCCGGACTGGAAGAGGACCCGATGTTCGAACTGAACCGGAAGTATCTCCGGGGCAAAGGCGGCTCGATGGTGGTCTTCGGCATCCGTGGAGGCAAGGAAGCGGGAAGCCGATTCATCGAGGCGCTGAAGCTGTTTTCCCACCTTGCGAACGTGGGCGACGCCAAGAGCCTGGCCATCCATCCGGCGACCACCACCCACTCCCAGCTGACCGAGGAACAGCAACGCGCCGCGGGCGTCACGCCGGATCTGATTCGACTGAGCGTGGGTCTCGAAAACCTCGACGACTTGCTGGAAGACCTGGATCAGGCGCTGGCCAAGGCTTGAGGCGGGCGATTCGGGAAGGTCTCCGAAAAGGCGTTGGGAGGGCCTTTCTCTGGCGCTCACCAGGCGGCCCGGCTATACCGTGTCAGCGTGAAACGGGTCGAAACGCAGTTTCTTGAAATCGCGACTCGCCGCAAGCCGCTGGAGTTGCTCAGCGGCGAGTCGATTGGGCCTGTGCGCCTGGCTTACGAGACCTACGGGCGCTTGAACGCCGCGCGTTCCAACGCGGTGCTTGTGTTCCACGCGCTCAGCGGCAGCCAGCACGCCGCCGGCTACAACCCTTCCGTGCCCGGCGCGGAGGACCTTTGGATCGAGGAATGCCACACCGGGTGGTGGGACGGCTTCATCGGACCCGAGGGAGCGCTGGACACAAACCGGTTTTTCGTCATCTGCGCCAACTACCTAGGCGGCTGCTACGGGAGCACCGGGCCCCGCTCGCCGCACCCGGAAACCGGCAAGCCTTACGGCGGCTCGTTTCCTCGAATCACCCTAAGCGACATCGTGGAATCCCAGCTTGGGCTTCTGGACCATCTAGGCATCGAGCGGCTTCACGCCGCAATCGGCGCTTCATTGGGGGGCATCCTGTCCGTCCTCCTCGCCACCCGATACCCGGAGCGGGTGCGCAACGTGATCCCCATCGGCGCGGGGTTGACGGTGACCCCCCTGCAGCGCATCCACAACCTGGAGCAGATCATGGCCATCGAAGCCGACCCGCGGTTCAAAGGAGGCCATTACGACCCGGACAAGCCTCCCGCGCGCGGGCTGGCCCTGGCGCGAATGATCGCGCACAAAACCTACGTCTCCCTCTCCGCGATGGAAGAGCGCGCGCGCGACGAGGTGGTCCGCCGCAGGGAGCCTCTCCGCTGGTACCGGCTGAACAGCCCGCTCGAATCGTACATGCTCCATCAGGGGCTCAAATTCGTGAAGCGCTTCGACGCCAACACGTACCTCCGAATCATCGACGCCTGGCAGCGATTCGACCTGGTTCGAGAAGCGGTGGGAACGGATCTGGTCTCCATCTTCCGGCGCTGCCGGGAGCAACGCTACCTGATCTTCACAATCGACTCAGATGTTTGTTTCTACCCCGAGGAACAGGCGGAGATGGCTCGCGTCCTGAAAGCCGCGGGGGTGGAAGCGACTTGGGTCACGGTGCACTCTGAGAAGGGACACGATTCGTTCCTGATCGAGCCGCACCTTTACCGTCCGTTCCTGCAGGCGATGCTCACGCCCTGAGCCGCGCCGGGCGCGGCTCAGGGCTCTTGTCCCGGGAAAGCTTTCCGCCGACTACGCTCACTTCAGAGCCAAGTCCGAGGGCCGCACCCCGCGCTTGTATTTGTTGAATCCGAAGTAGGAGGGCTCGTACTCGCCCACAAACCGCACGTCGCTGCATTCAGGAATGCGGTCTTCCATCCCCAGGCCCCAGTAACAGGCGTTGACCGTGAGCCGCCGCAGGCCTTCGTTCAGGAAATCCACGGCTGCGCCCATGGTGGTCGTGAAGACGCGGTTGGTTTTGCCCGCTTCGTTCTTGTATTCCCGGATCCACGCCACCGGCATCATGGGGTCGTTCTTGGGCCCCTGGACGGGCGGGGAGTCGGGGTTCATTCCGGCCAACACCTGGCCGTAAACCAGGACCTTGGCGTCCTCAGGAAGGCGGGTCACCGTGTAAACGTCGGACGGGCCCCAGATGTCCTTCACGCACTTGAGGATGGGGCAATCCCGCATCTTCGGATTGATCACGCCGCGGGTGCTTTCCCGGCCGTGCGCCCCGTGGTGGCTGACCCATGTCTCGCCCAGAACCTGCCGGCCGAAGCCGCCCGGCCAGCTCTTGCTCCGGAAATCAAACCGCGCATAGGGGCTGTTCGGGTTCCGGCGGTACGCGAACGCGTGGGTCGAAGTGCGAAGGGCGACGATCGGCTTGCCCGCCAAGAGATAGTCCACAAATTCCTTCATGTCCTTGTCGGGCAGCTCGCGGAACCGCCACCCCATCACGATCAAATCAGCCGTGCGAAGGAGCTTCATGCCGGGCACGTTGGTTTGGTTGTTCGGATCGATGCAGCCGGTCTCCGGATCGATGGAAAAGAGGACAGTGCATTGAAACCCGTGCCGCACAGCGAGGATCTTGGCGAGCATCGGCAGAGCCTCCTCCGAGCGGTACTCCTCATCCCCGGCCAGCAACACGATGCGCTTGCCTTCGCCGGGGCCGGTTCCTCCTTTGTAAACCACCCAAGGCTGTCCGGCGCGCGAATTTCCGCAAAGCCACGCCGCCGAGCAAAGAGAAGCGATCAACACAATCTTTTTCATGATTTTCCTCATTTGCCGTTCGCTCCGAGTTTACCTCGAGGGCCGCGCAATACAACTCTCGCCTAAAGAAAGTTGTCAGCGGGATTAGCCGCCCTTAGAATCTATGGACTTTAAGGGATGCTATGGCGGAACAAGCCGATCAACGGGATGGGGAAACCTCCCCGGCGCGCGTGGCGATCGCCTCGGAGGCGGAGAGGGACTGCGCGTCTCCCTCAAGCGAAGAATTCTGGCAAGCCGAGAGCGCCGCGGCGGGAGAGTCTGAGTCTCTCGTCCGAAAGCTCGCCCGCGCCGCGGAAACCCTGTCCGCCCGCGCTGTGCGCGGCATCATTTTCGGTCCGTCCCAGAAGGCAATTGAACTAGCCGGAATTGCAAGCCTGCCCGCGGCGTTCCTGAGCGAAGGCGACGGAAAAGGCCCCGGCCTGGCCGCCGCGGAATTCACCCTGCGCCGGGAAGCGACCCTTCAGCCAGTGATTCTGGAGGGCCGCCGGATCGGCTTCCTCTACGAAGACCATTCCGGTCGGCATTGCGTCCTCAACGGAGTGGGGCCGGCGCATCCCGAAGCTTCTCCTGAACAACAGACCGAAGAGGTTTTCCTCCGGATGGAACAGGCGCTCAAAAGCGCAGGGATGGATTTTTCAGCGGTCTATCGCACCTGGTTCTTCCTGGATCATATCCTGGACTGGTACGACCGTTTCAATGAAGTCCGGAACAGGTTTTTCCAATCGAGAGGCATTTACGAAAGGCTGGTCCCGGCCAGCACAGGGGTGGGCGTAGGCAACGCAGCCGGGTGGGCTCTGGCGGGCAGCCTTCTGGCCGCCCGGTTTCGCTCTCCGGCCCAAGTCACGGCCGTGGGCTCTCCCCTCCAATGTCCGGCTCTGGAATACGGCAGCTCTTTCAGCCGCGCGGTGAAGATCGAAAGTCCAGGTTGGCGGCGGCTGGTCGTCTCCGGAACGGCTTCCATCGCCCAAGACGGGCGCACCCTCCGCGCGGGCGAGACGCGCGGCCAAATCGAACACACCCTTGAAGTGGTGCGCGCCATCCTTCAGGCGCAGGAGATGGACTGGGACTGCGCGGTTCGGGGGATTGCCTATCTCAAACATTCGACCGATCTGCCCGTATGGGAGGAGACGCGCAAGGAGCGCGGCCTGGAGCGCGCGCCTTTTATCACGGTCAAAAGCGACATTTGCCGCGACGATCTTCTTTTCGAGCTGGAGCTGGACGCCGCGCGCCCGATTTGACCGCCATCGGCCTTAGCCTCCGGTTGTTTCCGAGGATTCGCCGCCGGCCCGCGCCGTCGCTTCGATCTCCACGCGCGCCCCTTTCGGCAAGGCGGAGACCTGGACCGTGGCGCGCGCCGGAAACGGCTTTTTGAAGCGCTCGGCATAAACGGCGTTCATCGCCTCAAAGTCGGCCAGATCCACAAGAAAGACCGTCGTCTTCACCACGTCGTCTAAGCTCAGGCCCGCGCCCCGCAACACGGCTTCAAGATTGTCCAGAACCTGAGCCGTCTGCTCCCGAACGTCGCCCCGGGCCAGCTCGCCCGTGTTCGGATTGATCGGGATCTGGCCTGAGCAAAACACCCAAGAACCGACCTTCACCGCCGCGCTGTAAGGCCCTACCGGGGCGGGCGCGCCAACCAGATCCACTTGCTCTTTCTTCATTCCAACGCTTCTCCTTGCCTTGCTTCCCGTTTCCTTTGCCCTCTTCAGGTTGCCGCCGAGTCGCTCAGCGCCAAAAAACCGGGCGAGCGCTCACGGGTTTCGCCAGCTTGACGCGCCCCGCCGCCCCGCACACACTGGCGCGGATGACACAAAAAAACAAGATCGCCCCCAGGTGGAAGCCGCTCGCCTTGGCTGCCGGTCTCCTGGCCGGAACCCTCGCGGCCGGGGAAGCAAAATGGCAACCTCTCTTCAACGGCAAAGATCTTTCCGGCTGGGTTGTGATGCACCAGGCCGTGTTCAAAGTGGTGGGCGGCAACCTGCGGCTGGTCACCGGCATGGGATGGCTCCGCACCCGGAAGAAATATCGCGACTTCATCCTGGAGCTGGAGTGGCGCGCCCTCGCCAGGCGCTACGACAGCGGCATCTTCATCCGCGCCGGGACCGAGGGCAAGCCGTGGCCCCCCAAGGCCTGGCAGATCAACCTCCGCTACAACGCCCTCGGCGGCCTGGTCAAAGGGGCTTGGCCCGTTGTTCCGGCTGAGTGTCCGATGACGCCCACGAACAAGTGGGTGAAGTTCCGGATCGAAGTCCGGGGCAAACAAGTCAATCTGGACGTGGACGGCAAGCGGAGCTGGAGCTTCAACCGACTGGACGCGGCCGAGGGCTACATCGGCATCCAGGCTGAAAATAAGCCGTTTGATTTCCGGAATATCCGGATCAAGCCGTTGGACTGAATCCGCCCGGCCCCGCCGGCAGCCGCGACCGACTCGCCGCCGGAAAGCCTATGAACGCCGCGATGACCCCTCGCAAACATCGGGCCGGCTGGACGCGCCGGCGGTTCCTGGCCGGAGGAGCGAAAGGCCTTGCGGGCGCGGCCTGCGCCGCTCCCTGGCTCCGCGGCGCGCCCTTGCCAGGCAAGCTCCCGCCCAACGAGCGCATCAGCGTGGGGCTGATCGGAATCGGCATGATGGGTTCGGGCCATCTTCGTCGTCTGGCCAACGACCCCAAGTGCGAGGTGAGGGCCGTATGCGACGTGGACCGCGTCCGGCGGGAGACTGCGCAGACGGCGGCCGACGCAATCGCCGCCCGGAAGACGCGATCCGGAGAGAGGCGGAGCTGCAAGGCGCACGCCGATTTCCGGGAGCTCCTGGCCAGGGATGACATCGACGCGGTCCTAATCGCCGCGCCGGACCACTGGCACGCCGCGCTCGCCATAGCGGCGGCTCGGTCGGGAAAGGACGTTTACCTCGAAAAACCGGTCTCCCTCACCGTCGAGGAAGGGCGTCGCATCGTGGAAACAGTCCAGCTTTACAAACGCGTCTTCCAAACCGGAACGCAATACCGGTCCATCCCCGCTATTCGGAAGGTGTGCGAGTTCGTCCGGCGGGGCGGATTGGGGAAAATCAAATCCGTGTTTACCCAGATCTTCCCGCTGGGGGACTGGATTTCCCAACCGCGATGCCGGCCTTATGCGCGAGCGCTTGACCCGAGCCGGTGCGGCGCGCTCTACACGCCCGTCGATTTCGCTCTGCCGGAGGAGCCGGTTCCCGAAGGGCTGGATTGGGAAATGTGGGTCGGTCCGGCCCCGTGGCGGCCTTACAACCGACTTTACCACGTCAACCCCAAGCCGGGCGTGGTGCCTTGGTCGTTCGATTGGGCTTTTGGAGCCGCTTCGAACACGTGGTTTCTGTCCCACGCGGCGGATGTCATCCAATACGCCTTGGGCATGGAGCGAAGCGGGCCGGTCGAGATCATCCACCCTGACTCGGGCCGCTTCCCGACGCTGACCCTCCGGTATGCCAACGGAACGCTCCTTCATTTCATCCGCGACTGGAACCAGGTGAAGAAGCTCTACGGGGCCGTGCCGCCGAAAGCCCGCCTGGCCGGCATGTTCGGAGGGGTGTTCGTAGGCGAGCGCGGCTGGCTGACTTCAATGACCAACGGCGGCCCGATTGAAGGCGAACCGCCGGAGCTGTTCCAGGAAATGGGGCTCCAGAACCGTGAGGTGAATGCGGGCCGCAACAACCATCACGACAATTGGTTGCGTTGCATTCGCGCCCGGGGCAAGCCAAGCGCGTCGGAAGAGTTGGGCCACCGGGCCGCCTGCCTCGGGCACCTGATCAACATCGCTTTATGGACGGGGAAGAGCCTCCGGTGGGATCCGGAAAAGGAGCGGTTCTCCAACTGCGCCGCCGCCAATCGCCTCCTTTCCCGGCCGACGCGGGCTCCTTGGCATTTGTAGCCCAGGCGCGGACAAGTCTGTTTCTCTTGCGGCCTCATGAAAACCCTCGTGAAAAAGTCGACCTGGCGAGCCGCCTGGCTGCTTCTCCCGATTTTCCTGTTCGGGGCGCGCCTCGCTGCCGCCCGCCCGTTGCGCGTGACAGATCCCGGCGAGCTTGACCGCATTCAGCGCGCCTTGCCCGCCAAGGCCTTCGCAGCGCCGGCCAAGCCGAGGCGGCTTCTGGTCTTTTGTCGCAACGTGGGCTACCCGGGCCACGCCTCGATTCCGTATGCCGCCACAGCCTTCCAACTGATGGGCAGGAAAACAGGGGCTTACGAGACGGTGATCTCGGAGGATCCGGCGCTCTTCCAACCGACGCGTCTTCGCCGATTCGACGCGGTGTTCCTCAACAACACCGTGGGCAACCTGTTCACCAACCGCGCTCTCCGAACCGCGTTGCTGGATTTCGTGGTCGGCGGCGGCGGCTTGCTGGGACTTCATGGGACCAGTGTGGCTTTCACACGTTGGCCTGGAGCGATTGAAGATTGGCCCGAGTTCGGGCTGATGCTTGGAGCGCGGGGAGCCAATCACCGCGAGAACAACGAGCATGTCTTCATTCGCGTGGAAGAGCCGGCCCACCCCATCTCTCGGGTTCTGGGGCGGCCTTCGTTTGACTACCGGGACGAATTCTTCCGGGTGCACGATCCTTATTCTCGCCGTCACCTCCGGGCGCTGCTCTCCATCGATACGGCGCGCACAGACATGAACCAGGGGCGCGCCTT
>JAGHDA010000009.1 GCA_021160185.1 Verrucomicrobiota bacterium | reverse complement strand
GTCGGTCCGGAACAGAAGGCCGAGTTCAGCATCATGGGCGGTGTGGGCTACGCGCCTATTGCCTTTACCGGGCTCGACGATTACAAAGGCTGGACGCTGTGTCAGGCGGTGGATGGCAAATGGTCTGCCGTGGATCAATCTGTCTTCGGCAACGACTTCTGGCAGGCCTGCCCCACTGCCGACGGTCGGTTCTCGATCACATTCAACGTGCGGCTGGACGCTCGTTGCGGTTCACAACGGTTCCGCCTGATCCGGCGCGCGCCCGTCCGTCGCGCCGGGGCTGAAACTTTGCAACATGCCGAACGAGACGCGGAGATGTGGAAGTAGCATGAACTCACGAGCGACATTTATTGGCGCATGTGTCTGGGTTGCCCTTGCGGCGAGTGTGGCAGGCGCGCCCGGCGCCGCGGAGCCGGTTCGGGAAAACGTCATTTCTCTCGCCGGGACTTGGCGCTTCAGGCTCGATCCCGACGGCGTCGGAGTGGAACGAAAGTGGTTTCTGCAAAAGCTCGACGACTCGGCGACCCTGCCCGGCACGACCGACACCAACCACAAGGGCGTCTTCAAGGATGAACACGCAGTCGATCGGTTGTCGCGCGTTTGGTATTGGAAAGGGCCGGCCTGGTATCAGCGCGAGGTGATCATCCCCGAGTCCTGGAGAGGCAAACACATCGCCTTGCTGCTGGAGCGCAGCAAGACCGCCCGCGTGTGGGTGGATGGCCAGGACTGCGGCGCCGAGGACACGCTCAGCGCCCCGCAGGTGTTTGATCTGACTCGCGCTCTGACGCCCGGCCGGCACACGATCACCGTGCTGGTGGACAACGCCAAACTGCCCCCGGTCGGCCCGTCCCACGCGGTCGATGAACGCACGCAGACCAATTGGAACGGCATTATCGGCCACATCGAACTCCGGGCCGCCGACCCGGTGTGGCTGGAGGACGCGCAGGTGTATCCAGATATTGACAAGACACAAGCAGTGGTCCGGATCACAATTGGCAACATCACGGGCAAGCCCGCTGAAGGCCGCATAACCGTTGGGTGCGAAAGCTATAATGTCGCCCGGCCGACAAGCTGGCCGGCCCGGTCATTTCCGTTCAAAGCGCGCGGGGAACGGAGCGCGGTCGCCTTGACCTACAAGCTCGACGGCCGCGCGCCGTTGTGGGATGAATTTCAGCCGGCGTTGCTCCGGCTGAGCCTGCGGCTCGAAGCTTCTGTCGGCGACGCCGCCTTTCGCGACCAACGCGCTGTGAGCTTCGGCATGCGGCGATTTGCCAGGGCCCGGAATCAGTTCACTATCAACGGCCGACGGGTGTTCCTGCGCGGCAGGACGGATTCGTGCATCTACCCCCTGACCGGCTATCCGCCTATGGACAAGGCCGGCTGGCGGCGAGTCTTGTCCACCCTAAAAGCGTATGGGCTCAATCATTGCCGGTTTCATTCCTGGTGCCCGCCGGAAGCGGCCTTCGAAGCGGCGGACGAATTGGGCATGTATTTTCAAGTCGAGCTGCCCAACAAGCGCAGCGGTTTTCAGCCCCCGGCGGACCGCGCCGCCCGAACGAGCCCCGCCGGAGATCCGAGCAAAAAATCGTTGTATGAATATGGCAAGCGCGAGGGGGAGCTGATCCTCAAGGCGTTCGGCAATCACCCCTCGTTTGTCATGTTCACGCTCGGCAACGAGCTGGGACGCAATCGCGGCATGTTCGCACTGGTGGCGCATTTCCGACAAGTGGACGGCCGCCATCTCTATGCGCAGGGGTCAAACAATATGCATTGGGCGCCCAGCTTGGCCGAGGGCGACGATTTCTGGGTCACGGCCAAAACCGGCAAGACATTGCCGGTTCGCGGCTCGTTCTTCGAGGGGGATTACGCTTACGGGCACATCGAGCATCGGCCGCCCTCGACGTTGGCGGATTACAGCGAATCCATCAGCGGCGTGCCTGTGCCTGTGGTCGCGCATGAGGTCGGCCAGTTCCAGGTGTTCCCGGACTTTCGCGAAATTCCGCGTTACACCGGCGTGACCCGGGCGCGGAACCTGGAGATTTTCCGCGAACGGCTCAAAGCGGCGGGGATGCTCGATCTGGCGGACGACTTCGTGCGCGCTTCCGGAGCGTTGGCTATCATTTGTTACCGGGAGGACATCGAGGCGGCCCTGCGCACGCCCCGCCTGGGCGGATTCCAGTTGCTCGATTTGCAGGACTTCCCCGGCCAGGGCACGGCGCTGGTGGGCATCCTCAACGCCTTCATGGAGCCGAAGGGCCTGATCGCGCCGGAGGCATGGCGACGGTTTTGTTGCGAGACAGTTCCGCTGTTGCGGATGAAGAAATACACATGGACCACAGACGAAACGTTCATCGGCCGAGTGCAGGCGGCCCATTATGGCCCCGCCGACCTGCCGAATGCGCGCGTTGCCTGGACGGTCTCAACGAGCGACGAGCGCAAGGTCGCCGGCGGCGCCTTCGATCCCGTCGCCATCAAGCAGGGCAGCGTGGCCGAGGTGGACATGTTTGCCGTGCCGTTGAGCAAAGTTGAGGCGCCGCAAAAACTCACCGTCACTCTCGCAATCCTCGGCACGCCGTATCGAAATAGCTATCCCATCTGGGTTTACCCGTCCCACGCCGACACCCGCGTTCCTTCGGGCGTCATCGTGGCCGAGCGCTTAAGCGCCGAGGCGCTCGGACACCTGCGCAACGGCGGCAAGGTTCTGCTGTTTCCGCGGCTGGACGAACTCAAGCATTGCGTGAAAGGCGCGTTCCAGACCGACTTTTGGTGCTGGCCGATGTTTGCGCGCGCGGCCGAGCGCCGCGGACTGGAGCCGGCCCCCGGCACGCTCGGGATCCTTTGCGATCCGAACCATCCCGCGCTGGCGCATTTCCCCACCGAGTTCCATAGCGACTGGCAATGGTGGCGCATCGTGAAGAACTCGCGGCCCATCATCCTGGACGAGACGCCGGCCGCCTACCGCCCGATCATCCAGGTCATTGACAACTTCGCCCGGAACCACAAACTGGGTTTGCTGTTTGAAACCCGCGTCGGCCCGGGCAAGCTGCTGGTCTGCGCCAGCGCCCTGCCGGCCCTCCAAGACTATCCCGAAGCGCGTCAATTGATGCGCAGCCTCTTGCAGTATATGGATTCGCCGGCGTTTGCGCCCGAAGCGGAGTTGGATGTCCAACTTCTGCGCAAGCTGCTCTAGTGTATCGCGAGATAAATAAGTTTACGAAAGGGAGTTGTCGAGTTTGCGAAAGATGGACTCGGCGGTGGCGGTCCAAACAAAGGGCTGGGGGTTCTTATTGTGCTCTTCGAGGTAGGCGTTGATTGCCTGGCGCAGTTGGTTGACGGAGGAGAAACTGCCGCGTCGAATCGCCTCCTTGGTGATTTTGCCAAAGAAGCGCTCGACCTGATTGATCCAGGAGGCGCCCGTGGGAGTAAAATGCACGTGGAAACAGGGATTGCGAGCGAACCAGCGCTCCGCCTTGGGGGTTTTGTGCGTGCCGTAGTTGTCCATCACCAGGCGCATTTCCGGGTAGTCGTCCTCCGGGAACTCCTCCTCGATCCGCTTGAGGAAGCGCAGGAACTCCTGCCGGCGGTGGCGTTGATGACACTTGCCCAGCACGCGGCCGGTTGCCGCGTCGTAAGCCGCAAACAGGGAAAGGGTTCCATGATGGACGTAGTCGTGGGTCTGCCGCTCCGGCAGGCCCGGCTTGAGTGGCAGAACCGGTTGGGATCGTTCCAATGCCTGCGTTTGGCTTTTCTCGTCCACGCACAGAACGACCGCCTTGTCCGGGGGGTTGAGGTGGATCGCCGTAATGTCCCGCGCCTTCTCGACAAACATCGGATCGGTCGAGAGCTTGAAGCCTTTGACCCGATGTGGCTTGAGACCGAAAGCCCGCCATATGCGGCGGACCGAATGGTCGGAGACTCCAGCCGCCTTGGCCGTCTTGCGACTGCTCCAGTGAGTGCATGCCTTTGACCTGGTCTCCAGAGTTCGGGTGACCGCCTCCTCGACTTTTTGAGATCTTGCGGGGCGCGCCGGGCCGGGGCAGGTCCACCAGCGCCTCCAACCGCCCCTGGGCAAAACGACGCCTCCATTTGCCAACGGTCGGCAGGGACACCGACTCGGAACGAGCGACCTCCTGGTTGGAAAGCCCCTCGGCACAGCGCGATAATTCGAGCCCGTTGGGCATCTTGCTGGCGAGCCGTGCGGCGACGGGCCATGAGCGTCAGCTTCTCTTTCTCGTAATCGGTGAGTTTGATCGGAACGACGGGACGACCTTTGGTGGCAGCCGTGCGACCAGGATGACAGGTCAAATGTCATTATGCAACGTGTTTATCTCGCGACACACTAGAACCTATCTCAAAATCGCCTGAGGAGGATCACAATGGAGGCGAGCTGCACAAATCCGAGGAAATTGGCGGCGTAGTATTCCCAGCGGATCAACAGACGTCGCTGCCATTGAATCCAGGCAAAAACCGCTCCACCAGCCGCCGTCGCTGATAGCGCCGAAGTCGACGGCCCTCATGCGTCTTCAATCGACGGCGGTTGGATCGATGCGGCGCGATCATCTTGATCCCTTCGCTCCGGAGGTCCTCGTCGAGCTTGTCGCTACCCTGCGCCCGATCGCCGATCAGATTCTCGGGCTTCGCCTCGATCATATAAAAGTCGAAGCTCAGCTGCGCCAGCGTCACTTCGTGGTGGTTCGCTGCGTGGGCGCTGACCGACAACGGAAGGCCGCGACGATCCACAATGCCGAGAATCTTCACGCCCTTGCCCCGCTTGGTCTTGCCGCCCTCCTGGCCTCCTCCCTTGGCCGAGGCGAACACGGCGTCGATAAAACATTCCGACTCGTCGATCGAACCCTGCTCGCGCAACTCATCGGCCGGATCGGTCAGCGCCTGGCGCAAGGCCTCGTGTTGGCGCTGGCGTTGGAAGCGACGATGCACGGTTTTGTAATTCGGGCAACACTGCGGCAGCATGCGCCACTGAGCTCCGGTGTTCAGGATCCAAAAAGCGCAGCTTCAAGAACGCGGCGCGTGGCGATCGGCTTCCGCCCCGGGCGGCCGGGGGGAATATTCTCTTCGGGGAAGTGATGTCGAATGCGTTCCCACTGCTGGTCGGTCAAGCGCAACATCAAGTGTATGTTATAGCATCACTATGCCCACGCAAGCATTTGTTCGATTTTGAGATAGGTTCT